>CALFEM010000065.1 GCA_937950105.1 uncultured Alphaproteobacteria bacterium
CTGCATATCGCAAGACGAATGGTGCTGCCGGTGAGGATTGAACTCACGGCCTCTCCCTTCATCACACTGCCCGTTTCGGGCCGCTGACCTCCGCGTGAGGCGAGCGTTCGTGCGCTGGACCATCCCTTCATCATCAGTTCGCGACCGAGGTCCCGAACCCTTAGATGCCACCCGTCTGGCCTCTACACCTTCCCTCGCGAGCAGTGCTCGGTTCGGGCTTGGCTCGGGATTGGCGTGGGGCCGTCGGCGCTGGTGCGCTTCTGGCCCGTTAGCTTTCCCCGAATTTGGGTGGTGTTGCCCCGACCGTTTCCGGCCGGGCTGGCAAAATCTACCAAGGGAGTGCTCTACCACTGAGCTACGGCAGCTTATTTCCTTCGTTCTGCTACCCCGGCTGCTACCCCGGAGCCTTCGTGAAACTCTCAAGTCCTTGTAACGACTGCATAAACGCAGGATAGATCATCCTCTTACCAAGGGAGTGCTCTACCACTGAGCTACCGCAGCGAGGGGCGAGGGAGCGGAACCGCATCGAGCGGAGACAATACCCTGCCGGTTCGAGTCGGCGTGGCCGGCTCGAAGCGGGCGCACACTGCCACAAGCCTCCCCCTCGGGCAAGCCGCAACGATAGCCTCTTTCGCCAAGTCCACATTCATCCACTGTTGATGCGTCCGGGCCGCTGCGATCGCCGCGGATCATGGTAAGGAAGGCCAAATCAGCGGTGCTGGCCCGGTGTTTGCTTCAGCAGGCCGCCTGCACACGGGGCGCTCCGCCCGCGCGGTAGGTCGTGTCGGGGGGCATCGGCTGGCGAGGCGCCATGAGGCGGCATGCGGGGTGGTGCTGCGACTGGAGGAATGCATGGCGCCGGAGGATGCCGGCTCGGGCGGGCCCAAGCGCCGTCCGACACGGGAACAGCGGCTCGAGGCGGAGTTGAGGGCCAATCTCAAGCGCCGCAAGGAGCAGTCGCGTGCTCGTGCGGGCGGCCCGGCTGGTCCGCCGGACGACGGCGGGCAGGGGGCCGGTAAGGACGGGGACGGGGAGTAACGGCGCCGGAGCCGAGGTTCGGCGACCCGTGTAGCGTTTCACGACAAATCACAGGCTGAGAGACAGCGGGCCGCCGTTCTGCGCCGCCCGCAATGGATGACGGACATGGATCGCATCAGGATTACCGGCGGCAACAAACTCAACGGCGTCATCCCGATCTCGGGCGCCAAGAACGCGGCGCTGCCGCTGATGATCGCGTCGTTGCTGACGGCGGACCGGCTGACCTTGAAGAACGTGCCGAATCTCGCCGACGTCAACCTGCTGGCGCGCATTCTGCGCAATCACGGCGTCGATCTGGCGGTCGACGGCAAGCGTCCCGGTGTCACGCCGCATCTCGGCGAGACCTTCCACCTGACCGCCCGCGACATCGTCGACACGACCGCGCCTTACGAGATGGTCAGTCGCATGCGGGCGAGCTTCTGGGTGCTCGGCCCGCTGATCGCGCGCATGGGCCAGGCCAAGGTGTCGCTGCCGGGCGGCTGCGCCATCGGTACGCGCCCGGTGGACCTCCACCTCGACGGCCTCAAGGCGCTCGGCGCCGAGATCGACATCGACGCCGGCTACGTGCTGGCCAAGGCCCCGCGCGGCGGCCTCAAGGGCGCCCGCATCCTGTTTCCGAAAGTCTCGGTCGGCGCTACGCACAACGTGCTGCTGGCAGCCGCGCTGGCCAAGGGCGAGACCGTGATCGAGAACGCGGCGCGCGAGCCGGAGATCGGCGATGTCGCCAACTGCCTCGTGAAAATGGGCGCCGAGATCGAGGGCATAGGCTCCTCGACGCTGCGCATCCAGGGCCGCGACCGCCTCGAAGGCGCCGTGCATGCCGTGCTGCCGGACCGCATCGAGACGGGCACCTTCGCCTATGCCGTCGCCGCGACCGGAGGCGATGTGACCCTCGAGGGCACGCGCATGGATCTGCTGGAGACGGCACTCGCCGTGCTGCCGCAGATCGGCGCGACGGTGACGCCGACCGCGAACGGCATCCGCGTCACGCGCAACGGCTCGGGTATCGAGCCGATCAGCATCGAAACGCAGCCCTTCCCCGGCTTCCCGACCGACCTGCAAGCACAACTCATGGCGCTGGTGACGACCGCGCACGGCACCAGTGTGATCCGCGAAACCATTTTCGAGAACCGCTTCATGCACGTGCAGGAGCTGGCGCGCCTCGGTGCCGACATCCGTCTGCATGGCGATACGGCGACCATCAAGGGCGTGCCGAAGCTGACCGGCGCGCCGGTCATGGCGACGGACCTGAGAGCCTCGGTGTCGCTGGTCATCGGCGGTCTCGTCGCCGAAGGCGAGACCATGATCAACCGCGTCTATCACCTCGATCGCGGCTTCGAGCGGCTGGAGGAGAAGCTGACCCGTTGCGGCGCCGCCATCGAGCGCATCTCGGCCGGCTGAGGGGGGGGGGCGGCACGCGTGCCCCGTTCGCCAACGTCATCCCGGCCTCGGGCCGGGACCCAGACACTTCGAACCGAAGCGCGACAGTGCCGCTCGGACAGCGTGAGTGGTGCCGCCGATGCCCGAACCGCGAGCGTATCTGGGCCCCGGCCCGGAGGCCGGGGTGACGGTGTGGTTGACAGCATTCATCGTTGGCCTGCGGCGCCGCTATCAAGCGAATCTCGGCCGGTTAGGGCCAAGATGCGCACCGCGACTACTCGCGGCCTTTCAGCTCTGCGACGATAAGAGCGATCGCCGCAGCAGCGTGCGAGCAAAGCTCCCAATCGCCGTACTCTACGCCCTCTACGCATCGTTGGCCTGGGTCTGCCGGTCCCACGCTATATTCGTCGGCCGACCGAACGCCGAACTTTCGGCCACACTTCTTGCAGACGGCTAGTGTCATGTGAGGGTTCTCCCTGTAGACGCGTGCACCGACGCAGCTTTCACCGTGTTGCGTTAAAAGACGCCTTGCAGTCGGAATTGCTTCGCTGCCGTTGCCTCCCTTCCACAGCTTCGGTATCACTCCCCGCCTGATCCCCGACCGCAGTTTCCTGAACCACCGCACGGCGGTAACCGACGATGTCAGAAGACCCGCAGCCGCTCCGCCTGATCGCGCTCGATGCCGACGACCTGGCAATCCTGTCCGCTCATCTGCAGGATGCGGTCGTGCGCGTGGGTGATCTCGCCTACATGCCGCAGGAGCGGCGTTTCGCGACGGTCCTCAACCGCTTCAACTGGCTCGGCGCGCTGCTGGCCGGGGAGACGGCGCGCGCCAACGAGCGCCGCCGCGCCGGCCTGCGCTTCGAGCGCGTCACCCACGCCCGCCTGCAGAATATCGACCTCAAGGCCAGGGACGCGGTGCTGTCGCTGCTCGCGGTCACCTTTGCCGGCACGGGCGAGGACGAGCCGGGCGGCACCGTCACCCTGCATTTCTCGGGCGGCGCCGGCATCGAGCTCGCAGTCGAGTGCATCGAGGCAGAGCTGAAGGACCTCGGCGCCGCCTGGCACGCCCGCCACCGGCCGGACCATCGTGAAAAGGCCGGTTGACGCCGCCGCCGCAAGCCCCGACAAACCGAGCCTCAGCGCCGGCCGCAGCCTCACCCGGCGCGGCTCGCAAACGAGAAACGAGCGAGGAGCGGTCCCCCGCGGATCGATCGATAAGCCGATGCCGAAACGACTGACGACCGCCGCGCCCGACTTCGAGACCGCCTTCCAGGCGTTTCTGGCCGAGAAGCGCGAGATCTCGGACGACGTCGATCAGGCCGTGCGCGCCATCATCGCCGAGGTGCGCCGTGATGGCGACAAGGCCCTGATTGCCCTGTCGCGCAAGTTCGACCACGTCGATCTCGAAAAGCTCGGCCTGCGCGTCACCGCCGCGGAAATCGCCGCCGCGCGGGCGTCCTGTTCTGCGGAAACGCTCGCCGCGCTCGAGCTGGCGCGCGACCGCATCGCCGAGCATCACCAGCGCCAGTTGCCCGCCGACGATCGCTATCGCGATGCGCTGGGCGTCGAACTCGGGCATCGCTGGACGGCGGTCGAGTCGGTCGGCCTCTATGTGCCGGGCGGGCTCGCCTCGTATCCGAGCAGCGTGCTCATGAACGCGGTGCCGGCGAAGGTGGCAGGCGTGCCGCGCATCGTCATGGTGGTGCCGTGCCCGCGCGGCGAGCTGAACCCGCTGGTGCTGGCGGCGGCCGAGATCGCCGGCGTCAGCGAGATCTACCGCATCGGCGGTGCTCACGCTGTCGCCGCCCTCGCCTACGGCACCGAGACCATCCGCCCGGTGGTCAAGATCGTCGGGCCGGGCAACGCCTGGGTCGCCGCCGCGAAGCGCCAGGTGTTCGGCACCGTCGGCATCGACAGCATCGCCGGCCCGTCCGAGTTGCTGGTCATCGCCGACAAGGACAGTGATCCGGAGTGGATCGCCGCCGATCTGCTGGCGCAGGCCGAGCATGACACGGCTGCGCAGTCGGTGCTGATGACGGACGACGCCGACCTCGCCGCCGCCGTCGAGCGCGCGGTCGAGCGTCAGCTGGCGACGCTCGCGCGCGGCAACATCGCCGGCGAGAGCTGGCAGGTGTACGGCGCCACGATCGTGCTGAGGTCACTCGACGAGGCGCCGGCGCTGGCGGACCGTTTCGCCGCCGAGCATCTCGAGATTGCGACCGCCGACGCGGAAGCCCTCGCCGCGCGCGTGCGCAACGCGGGCGCGATTTTCATCGGCCACCACACGCCGGAAGTGATCGGGGATTATGTGGCGGGCTCCAACCACGTGCTGCCGACCGCCCGCAGCGCCCGCTTTTCTTCGGGTCTCGGTGTGCTCGACTTCATGAAGCGCACCTCTCTTCTGAAACTCGACGCGGGCGCGCTGGCGAGCCTCGCGCCCGCTGCCATGGCGCTGGCCCGCGCCGAAGGCCTCGAAGCTCACCGCCGCTCCGTCGAGATCCGTCTCGAGCAACCGCGCAAGGACACCTGATGTCAGGCAATCAAAACGCCGAGCAACCGAGCCGCGCTCGCCTGTACTCGATCGAGGTCGACGAGAAATCGCTGGCCCGCAACAGCGCCAATGTCGAGCACGAGCGCGAGGTGGCGATTTTCGATCTGCTCGATGGCAACTCGTTCGACGTGGTCGGCCGCGAGGACGGTCCATTCCGCCTCGTCATCTCGCTGGTCGAGCAGCGCCTGCAGCTGGCGATCGGCACCAATGCCGAGCCGGAGGTCGTCACGCATCAGCTGTCGATGACGCCGTTCAAGCGCATCATCAAGGACTACTTCATGATGTGCGACAGCTACTACGAGGCGATCCGCACGGCGCCGCCGGCCAAGATCCAGGCCATCGACCAGGGCCGTCGTGGCCTGCACGACGAGGGGAGCCGGCTGCTGATGGAGCGGCTCGACGGCAAGGTCAACGTCGACTTCGATACCGCGCGTCGCCTGTTCACGCTCATCAGCGCGCTGCACTGGAAGGGCTGAGGAAGCCCGTCGGCGCTGCCGGCGCCCGGCTGCATTGCGCGCGCCGCTGCTGCCGCCCGAAATGGCGAGCCCCGCTCCGGGGGGGACAGAGCGGGGCTCGGGGGCCGAGTGCGCGGGCGGTCAGGGGGGATGCACTCGGCGGAACGGCGCACGGCCAAGGGTTCGAACGGCGATCGGCTGCCAGGAGAGCGGCGGAGCGAGCCTGAACCCGTCGCATGCCGCCACGACGTTTCATCGACGAGGTCCGGCTCACTCCGCCAGCGGCAACCCCCGCTGCCGTATCCTGTTCGGTGGGACGTGGCTCCCCTGGAAATCTCGGGCACGGGCGCCTGCGTGTTCCATCGTCTGACCTTATCGATCTGTCATGACACGCTGGGCGTCAGGCTCGCAAAGCGGATTCTGTGCGGATTTGTCGTATTTCCGATGCCGGGTAGCGCCACGCCTGTCGTGAGGATAGGCTTTTGCCGCCAGGGAGGCAGAAGCCTTGCGACACGAGCCATCGATCCCGGTTTCGGGCCCGGTATCGGGCAACGCCGAGCGCGCGCCGGGCCGCAGCGGAGCGGCATCGGAGCCCGTGCATGCGATCGATCGTGCGGCAGCCGGCCAAGCCGTTCGTAAACGTGGCCTGACCGCCGCGGTGCCGCGCGGGGTGCAAGTGGCGCGAAGTTGGCCACTGTGGCGGCGACTCGCGCTCGGAGGCGTGATCGCCGCCGCTGCCGTCACGTTGCGGCAGTTCATCGACGAACCGCTCACCGACCAGCACCTCTATGCCACCTTGCTTCCTGCGGTTGCGATGGCTGCAGTGCTGGGTCGCCGGTCCGCCGGACTTCTGGTGGTGGGAGTCGCGGCGGCGCTGACCCATGTCTTCATCGCACCGCTCGCTCTCGTCACCGACTGGCTGACGCTGGCCGCGTTCGTCATCGGATCGCTGGTGATCGTCGCCGCGGCTGGAGTCCTGCATGCGGCGCTCGACGAACTCGAGGAGCGCAAGGCCGCCGACGCTTCGACCGCAGCGCAATCGCAACTTGCCGCCATCGTCGAGTCGACCAGCGATGCCGTCATCGGCTTCGACAACACGGGCCGCATCTTCAGCTGGAACCCGGCCGCCGAACGGCTGTTCGGCTACACCGCGGACGAGGCGATCGGACGCAATGCCGACCTGCTCGTCGCGCCGCTCGGCCAGATTCCGTCGGGAGAAACCGCGCGCGGCGCCCTCGATCTGGCGCTCGGCGGCGAACGGTTCGCCAGCGATACGCGGCGGGTGGCGAAGGACGGCACGGTGATCGATGTGGCGCTGACGGCAACACAGATCCGTGACCGCGAAGGTCGCGTGCTCGGCGTATCGGCGATCATGCGCGACATCCGCGAACGACGCCGGTCGGAGCTGGCATTGCGGCAGAGCGAGGATCGCTTGCAGCGCTTCGTGACGGATGCGCCGGCGGCCATTGCAATGCTGGATCGCGGTATGAACTATATCGCCGCCAGCCGGCGATGGGTCGACGCCTACGGCCTCGACCCGGCGAACTTCATCGGCCGCTTCCACTCCGAGCTGCACCCCGACCTGCCACCTCATTACAAGGACGTTCACAAGCGCGCTCTGGCCGGAGAGGTTGTCCGCGCCGAAGAAGAATTCCTGCCTCTGCGCGACGGCACCCTGCGCTGGGTCCGCTGGGAGGTTCGCCCCTGGCACGAGGCGGACGGAAATGTCGGTGGCATCGTCATTCTCAGCGATGACGTGACCGCGCGCGTCGAAATGGTTCGGGATCTGCGCGAAAGCCGGCAGAATCTCGCCCGCGCGCAGTCGATCGGCCGTATCGGCAGTTGGCGGCTCGACGTGACGCGCAATGCGCTCGACTGGTCGGAGGAAAACCATCGCATTTTCGGCGTCCGGCCCGGGAAGCCGATGAGCTATGACGGCTTTCTCGCGATCGTACATCCGGACGACCGGGCCTTTGTCGACGAGGCATGGAAGCGGGCCCTGGCGGGCGAGGCCTATGACATCGAGCACCGGATCGTCGTCGACGGCGCCATCCGCTGGGTGCGCGAACGCGCCGAGCTGGAGTTCGGTCCGCAAGGCCGGCTGCTCGGCGGCTTCGGTACCACCCAGGACATCACGGAGAAGAAGGAAGCCGAGGCGAGGCTGGCGGAACGCGAGGCGCAGTTGCGGTTTGCGCTGAGCGGTGCACGCGCCGCCGCCTGGCGGTGGAACATCCGCACGGGTGAGCAGCAGTGGTCACCTGAGGGTTACGTTCTGCACGGTCGCGATCCGGCGCTCGGCTCGCCGAGCTACGCCGACTGGATGTCCTGCCTGCACCCCGACGATCGCGTCCCGCTCGAAGACGTGCTCGCCCGGGCCGCCAAGCAGTCGGACCCGAGCTTTCGCAGCGAGTATCGCGTCATCCTGCCGTCGGGCGAAGTGCGCTGGCTCGCCTCGCTCGGACGCATCGAATTCGGCGCCGATGGTGCCGCTATCAGCATGTCGGGCATCAATCTCGACGTAACCGAGCGGCGCAGGACGCAGGAAGCATTGGCGCTCGCCAAACAGCAGCTCGAAGCTCACATCGATAACTCGCCACTGGCCGTCATCGAGTTCGACCGCGAGTTTCGTGTCGTGCGCTGGTCGGCGGGCGCCGAGCGGCTGTTCGGTTGGTCGGCGGCGGAGGTCTGCGGCAAGCTCGTCACCGATCTGCGCTGGGTCCACGAAGCCGACAGCGTCGCCGTCACAGACATCATGGAGCGCATGAAGACCGGAGACAGCTTCCGCAACGTCACCGTCAATCGCAACTATCGCAAGGACGGCTCCATCGCCGACTGTCAGTGGTACAACTCCGCCGTCTACGATGCGCAGGGCAACCTCGCCTCGATCCTCAGTTCTGTACTCGACGTGACGGAGCGCAATCGCGCCGAGCGCGAGTTGCGCAAGAGCGAAGAGCGCCTGCGCATGTCGACAGAGGCGGGTGGTATCGGGACGTTCACCGTCGACGTGCCGAGCGGGAACGCGGAGTTCTCTCCCGAAACCTCCGTCATGGTCGGTTTTCCCGCCATGTCCGGTGCGCCCATCTCGGAAGTTTTCGCGCGGGTGCATCGCGACGATCTGGCGATGGTGCGCCAGCACTACGAGGCGGCGCTCGATCCGTTGCGGGGGGGCCACCTGCGCGTCGAGTTGAGGTTCGTTCAGCCCGGTGGCGCAGTCCGCTGGATGACGTGGAGCGGCAGGGTCGAGTTCACTGACGAGGACAACGCTCGCCGGCCGTTGCGGCTGCTCGGCATCTGCGCCGATACGACGGAACGGCGTCAAGTGCTCGAGGAGCTGCGGCTCGCGAAGGAAGACCTGGAGCGGCGGGTGGCCGAGCGCACGGCCGAGCTGCAGGATGCGATGCAGCGGCGCCAGGAAGCCCAGGAGGCCCTCGCCCACTCGCAGCGGCTCGAAGCGCTCGGCCGTCTCGCCGGTGGACTGACGCACGACTTCAACAACACACTCGCGGCGATCGGCGCCCATATCGAGCTGGCGGCCGCACGCACACCGGATGAACTGGCGCGTGACTATCTCGGCAAGGCGCTCGACGCTGTCGCGTCGAGCGCAGGGCTCAACTTGCGGCTGCTGAGCTTCACACGCCGCAAGGCGCTGCCGCGCGAGGTGGTCGACACCCGCCAGGTTCTCGCCAATTCCGTCGAGATGGTGCGGCGGACGATCGATGGCGGAATAACCCTGACTGCAGATATTGACGACGACCTCTGGCCGACGATCGTCGATGTGAGCGAGGTGCAAAGTGCGATGCTCAATCTCGCGATCAACGCGTGCGACGCCATGAGGGACGGTGGCACCCTCAGCATCCGGGTCGAGAACGCTGTCGTCGGTGCGTCGCCGGATGACGCGCAACTCGAAGGCAACTCCGCTTCGGGCGGACAATTCGTGCGCGTGGTCGTTGCTGACGACGGCGAAGGCATGTCTCCAGAGGTGCTGGCGCGGGCCGGCGAGCCGTTCTTCACCACCAAAAGCGTCTCGAAGGGGACCGGGCTCGGCCTCAACAGTGTGCGCGAATTCGTGCGGGCGATCGGCGGCTTCATGACCATCCGCAGCCAGCTCGGCAAGGGGACTGTGGTCGCGATCTACCTGCCATCGGCAGTCGGGCAGCAACCGCAACATCATCTGCCTGCCGATCGCTCGATCGTTTCTCTCGGGGATGGCGAGACCGTGCTGCTGGTCGAGGACGACGAGCGCGTGCTGGAAGCGACGCACGCTCTCATCGAGGGACTCGGCTATGCGGTCATCGATGCGCGCAGCGGCGAGGAAGCACTGCGACTTCTGGCGTCCGACGCGCATGTCGCCGTCGTGTTGAGCGATGTCGTCATGCCCGGCCAGATTTCGGGCTACGACGTGGCGAGGACCGTCAAGCGTGACCACCCGAACGTCGGTATGGTGCTCGCCTCGGGCTATGATGCCGAAGAGCAGCGCGGGTCAGAAGCCGTGCCGGGGGTTCGATCGCTGCGCAAGCCGTTCACGCGCGCCGCGGTCGCCGAAGTGTTGCGCAAGGCTATGGCGCCGGGCTGACGCGCGTCACCGGTGCCGCGAACACATAGCCGACGCGCCACACGGTCTTGATGATGCGTGGATTGGCGATGTCCGGCTCGATCTTCTTGCGCAGGCGCGCGATGTGGCCGTCGAGCGTGCGATCGGTCGGCGACCACAGGCGGCCCTTGGTCATCATGGTCAACTCGTCGCGTGACAGCACGCGCATGGGGTTGCGCAGGAACGCGATCAGCAGATCGAACTCGGCGTCGGTCAGATCGAGGCGTTCTCCGCTCGAGGTTCGCACCGAGCGCTGCTTGACGTCGGTCACGCCGACCTCGCACTCGTAGGTTTCCGCCGCCTCGCCGTGATCGTTCGCCTCGTTCGAACGCTCGAGTTCATAACGGCGCAGCACCGAGTGGATGCGCATCAGGACTTCGCGGATGTGGAACGGTTTGACGATGTAGTCGTCGGCGCCATGCTCGAGCCCGGTGACACGATCGACCGGATGGGTGAGCGCCGTGATCATCACGATCGGCACGTTGCGCTTGGCGCGGATCTCGCGGGCGAGCTGCAGACCGTTCTCCTCGCCGAGCAGGAGGTCGAGCGTGATCAACTCAATCGGTGGTTGCCGGTCGAGTCGGGCGAGCAGGGCGGCCTTGTTGCCGGCTTCGCTGACGATGAAGCCACCTTCGGCCTCGAGGCCGCTGCGCAGCGCCGAGCGCACGGAAGGCTGGTCGTCGACGATCAGAACCTGAACGGGCGGTTTGTTCGTACTGGTCAAAGTGCGGGCCTCGTTTTGCTGAGTGACCGCGTCAAAGAAATATCATTTAATCTTCATTCCACGCCAACGGAGCGTCCTTGAGATCGGTCAAGCCTCTGCTAACGCAAGGGCGAGTGTTCGTCGAGGCCAGAAGCACGTGCCGGAACATTGCGTGGACCGATCAGATAGTAGGTTTCGCGCACGCCGACGCCCTTGATGTCCAGCTCGCCGCGGCTTTCGAGTTCGAAGAGAGTCACGAGGCGTTCGCGGCATTCCGGGCAGACGTGGACGCGCCCCGGCGTGCTGCGATTTTCGAGCCGCGCGGCGAGGTTCACAGTGTCTCCCCACACGTCGTAACTGAACTTCTGCGAACCGATTACGCCGGCCATCACAGGACCGGTGGCGATGCCGATGCGCAATTGAACATCGATCCCGGTGTCGTTGCGCAGCTTCTCGATCGCGCGCAGCATGTCGAGCGCGAGCCGGGCCACGCGCACCGTCGGTTGCTCCACGGGCAACGGCACGCCGGCGGCTGCCATGTAGGCGTCGCCGATGGTCTTGATCTTTTCGACGCCATGGCGCCGTGCCAGAGCGTCGAACTCCAGCACGATGCGATTGAGCAGCGCCACCACCTGCGCGGCGCCGAGTTCGCGCGCCAGCGGCACGAAGCCCGAGATGTCGGAGAAGAGGATGGCGGTTTCCGCGAACGTGTCGGCGATGGGCTCGTCGGGCCGCAGCTTCAGCCGTTCGACGACGCTGTCGGGCAGGATGTTGCGCAGCAGCCGGTCGGTTTCGGCCTTGGCGTTCTCGACCAGACGGAAGGCATACCAGACTGTCACGCCGATCAGACCGAAGGCGGTGATCGCGCTCTGCGTGTAGAGGTCGTTGAGGATGCGCGGGTCGGCCCGGATCAGGGCGAGTTCCGGTGGATGCGCGAACCACGTGTAGAGGTGCAGCACGAGCCCGCCGACCGCGACCGACAGCGCCAGCCCGATGCGCGCCAGACCGAACACGAAGAATGGTGCCGCCGCGCCGATCACGAACATCAGCGGTGTACCGCCGTTGCGGCCGAGGTAGGCGCTGATGGTGGTGAGGGCGACGAACTCCGTGATGACGATCAGCAGCCCGCCGGCGATGTCGTTGATGCGGTGCGCGAGCGGCACCAGGGCGACGACCGCGGCGATGACGAGGTTGATGACGACGAGCGGGCGATACTGCGCGCCCTCGGTCAGGCCGTACTGCAGCGCGAACCCGACCGTGGTCAGGATCACGAGATAGGCGAACATGTTGAGGATCATCAGCCGGCGCTTGATGTCCGGGGCATAGCCGTGCGTGCCCGCCTCGGCGAGGCGTCCGAGCGGGGCGAGAATGGCAGCGACGCCGGGCACTCTGGCGAGGCGCCGGAGCCTTGCTGCCGTTACTCGCAACGTGCGCATCGAAAAACGGTCCCCACTGCTCATCGGGCGTGCGTGACAGGGCGGCCCGGATCGGTCCGCCGCGCGCCGCCAGACGATAGCACGTGACGGCGCGAGTCTCCCGGAGGCGCGGGTGGCCACCGGATTAAGCTCTGTGCAGCGATATCAATCGACGCCAGCCGTCAGGATCAGCTCGGCAAGGTCGCAGCTCAGCTTGTTGCCCTGCCGGGTTATCGCACCGCTGGCTTCGAGCATCGACAGCGCGGTATTGACCTTCGGGCGGCTGGCGCCGATCAGCAGCGCGAGTTCGCCCTGCGACATGCCGAGATCGATGCTGACGCTTCCTTCGCTGGCGTCCGGTTTCTTCTGGCGCGCGGCAGCGAGGAAGAAGCGTGCCAGCCGCACTTCGATCGGGAACAGCGCGATCGCCTCGAGCTGCTGGTCGGCTTCACGGATACGTCGGCAGAGGAAGCGGACGACGGCGTCGACGAGATGCGGCCGCGTTTCGGCGAGGCGCATGAACGCCGCGCGCCCGAGGCTCATGGCCTGCGTCTTGACGACGGCGGTGGCGTCCGCCGTGCGCGGGCCGCTGTCGAGCATGGCGATCTCGCCGAACACGGCTCCGGGCTCGGCGTGCGCGAACGACAGTTCGCGTCCCTCCGCCGTCAGCACCGACAGGCGAACGCGCCCCGCCGTCACCAGGTAGATGTCGCGGCCCGCGTCGCCCCGGGTGAAGATCACCTGCCCGGCGTCGAACGACACCTCGCGCATCTCCTGCAGCAGGGCCCGGCGATCCGAATCATCGAGCGGTTCGAACAGCGGCGCCTGCCGCAGCAACGTCAGCATTTTCTCGTCGAGGGCCATCGGGAAACCATCGTTTGAAACCTATGGGGAGGGCGGATCGGCTCGGAGGCGGACACCAGCCTCGCACAGGATGATCCTGACAGAAAACGCATCTTCGCGCCTGTTCCCGGCGAAACGTGGCGGATGCGGAACCAGCAGGTTGTGGACGGGCGGTCGCGCGGCCGGGTAGCACGAGCGTCCGACAGACGAGCGGCCCGCGCGGCCCTTGCCTTTCCGCTCGCCTCTGCGGCATGCTCCGCGCCGCATGCACGGGCGCCGGCAGGTTGCCGGGCACGCCCTGATCCGGAGACTCCATGACCTCCCTTCTGAACGTCCTGCGCCGAACCGAAGGCCCGCGCCGGCAGACGCTGCGGCAGGACATGGCGCGGGCGCGCGCCGCCGCGCCCGCCGAGCCGACGCAGCCGAAGCTGGTGCTGGCGAGCGGCAGTCCGCGACGGCTCATGCTGCTGTCGCAGGTCGGCGTGACGCCGGACGCGGTGCGCCCGGCCTCCATCGACGAGACGCCGAAGCGCGGCGAGATGCCGAGAGGGCTGGTGGCGCGGCTGGCACGGGCCAAGGCCGAGGAAGCGCGCGACCAGATCGCCGACGATCGCAGCATCGCCGATGCGCACGTTCTGGCGGCCGATACCATCGTCTCGGTCGGCCGGCGCGTGCTGATGAAGCCGCAGTACGTCGAGGAGGCGATCGCCTCGCTGCAACTGCTGTCGGGGCGCGCCCATCGCGTGCTGACCGGGCTCTGCCTCATCACGCCGGATGACAAGCTGCGCACCAAGATCGTGGATACGCGCGTTCGCTTCAAGCATCTGTCGCGGGCCGAGATCGAGGCCTACATCGCCTCGCGCGAATGGCGCGGCAAGGCCGGCGGCTATGCCATCCAGGGCCTCGCCGGTTCGTTCGTGCAGCGCATCGTCGGCTCGTACACGAACGTCGTCGGGCTGCCGCTGACCGAAGTGACGACAATGCTCGTCGGCGAAGGTTTCCCCGTGCACTTCAACTGGGCACGGGCCGCTGATCTCGAGCCGGAATGATGCCGGCGCCTTGCGCAGCCGCTGCTGCAACCCGATCGTGATGCCATGAGTGAAAAGCCGGCCAGCGCGGGCAAGTGCCCGATCTGTTCCAAGCCGACAGTCGCCGGGTTTCGGCCGTTCTGTTCGCGCCGCTGTGCCGACGTGGACCTGTCGCGCTGGCTCGGCGGCGTCTACGCGATTCCGGTGACAGACGCCGACGACGACGAGGACGGCGACGGTGGCGAGGTAGCGCCACAGGAGCGCGGTGGCGGGCGAAGCGATCACTGAGTGCTCCATCGCGCGCTTCCTTATCCGCCTTCGCCCGGGCCGGCCTCCGTGCAATTCCTCCGCTGCCGGTGTAGCCTCGTCGCGGGGTTGGGGCACGGGCGGCTGGGATAGCTCTCGACATGGCGGTGATGGCGCAGTCCGCGGCGGGCATCGCCGCGATTCTTCTATTCGTCTGGCTGATTTCGGAAGATCGCAAAGAGCTCGGCACGCGCCGGGCGCTCACCATCATCGCCGGTACGCTGGCCTTGCAGTTGACGTTGGCCCTGGCGCTGCTGAAACTTCCGGGAATGCGCGAGGCCTTCGCGCTGCTGGGCGACGGCGTCATGGCACTGCAGCGGGCCACGGAAGAAGGCGCGCGGCTGGTGTTCGGCTATCTTGCGGGCGGGCCGGCGCCGTTCGAGCGGCCGGCGCCGCAGCATGATTTCATCATTGCCTTTCGCGTGCTGCCGATCATCCTGGTGCTCAGCGCGCTGGTGCGGCTGCTCTACTATTGGGGCGTGCTGCAGCGGGTGGTGCGAGCGTTCGCTTTCGTATTGCGCCGGCTGATCGGCATCGGTGGGCCGCTGGCGACGGTGTCGGCGGCATCGCTGTTCCTCGGCCTCGTCGAGGCGCCGCTGCTGATCCGGCCGTATCTCGCGAGCCTCGGGCGTGGCGCGCTGTTCGCGATGATGGTGGTGGTGATGTCGACCATCGCCGGCACCGTGATGGCGCTGTACGCCTCGCTGCTGGCGCCCGCGCTTCCGGGTGCG
>CALFEM010000066.1 GCA_937950105.1 uncultured Alphaproteobacteria bacterium
CCCACCGAGGTCCGAATCCGCTTGCCACGCACTGTGCGTCTCTCCAGCAATTGCCTCTTCCATCCGGAGCAAACCCAAGGCCGCCATGACTGCCGCCGTCGCGACGCTCGGCATCGACAAACGTCGACTTCGCTCAACGAATGGCCTTTCCAGTTCGCGGTCAAAAAGGGTGGCGCCTGCGCGCGGTCTGTTCGGAAGGACGCCGCGTCAAGAGGCCATCCACTGCCCTTGAGACAGCGTCGCGCTCCCGGAGCGCCCACACCATGATCCCCCAGGCTACCGCGCAGACCGTGAGCGGCCAGATCAACGACAGTAGCGCCGTGACGTCGAGAACACCTGTCATCGTCATGCTCCTGCTGCTCCCGCTGCTCCTGCTGCCGGGACCTCGCCCAGATCAGTCGGTCCTGTCGACAGCTCGCCCATGCGCCCGCACGCGAGCACCGGCTCGATCCAGTAGGCCATGTGCGGGACCGCAATCTCCCGCCGGACGATCTCGACAAGTCGCTCGGCCGCCGCTCTCGGCAACACAGCCACGATGACGGTGCGTTTCACACGACCGCGAACCCGTTCACCGACGCTTGCGGTGTCGAAGCTCATGCCGTGTCCCTCCGCTGAGTAGGTGGTGAAACCGGCGACCGGTGGATCGAGACCCAGCATCAGCTCGGTGATGTTGTCTCCGGCTGCGGGCGGGCAGACGAAGGTGAGCTTGCAAACGGATCGATCCATGCGGGTCTCCGGAACTCTGTGCCGGCGCGATCGGCGACGTGGCCGAAGCGGCGGAACAGGATGGGCAGAAGGATGAGCGTGAGTGCCGTCGAGGTGACGAGACCGCCGATGACGACGATGGCGAGCGGCTTCTGGATCTCCGAGCCCGGACCGCTCGCGAACAGCAGCGGCACCAGGCCGAACGCGGCGATGGTCGCAGTCATCATCACCGGCCGCAGCCGCCGGATGGAGCCCTCGAGCACAACCTCGGGCAGCGGCGTACCGGCGTCGAGAAGCTGATTGAAGTGGCTGACCAGTACCAGGCCGTTGAGGACCGCGATCCCGAGGAGCGCGATGAAGCCGACCGACGCCGGCACCGACAGGTATTCGCCCGACAGCCACAGCGACAGCATTCCGCCGACCAGCGCGAATGGGACGTTCGCCAGAATGAGGATCGACTGGCGGATCGAGCGGAGCGTGGCGAACAGCACGCCGAAGATGAGAGCGAGCGCGACGGGCACGACGATGGCGAGCCGTGCGGCGGCGCGACGCTGGTTCTCGAACTGACCGCCCCATACCAGGCGATAGCCGGGCGGCAGCGGCAAACCCTGCGCCACGGAAAGCTGCGCCTCCTCGACGAAGCCGACGAGATCGCGGCCTTTGACGTAGGCCTGCACGATGGCGAAGCGGGAGGCGTTCTCCCGTTCGATCTTGACCGGCCCTTCGATGCGGCCGAGCCTGGCCACGTCGCCGACGCGCACGAGGCCGCCGTCGCCGGCCGCGAGCTGGGTCTGCGCGAACAGCTCAGGTGCCTCGCGCAACTGCGCCGCACCGCGGATCACGATCTCCGTCCGGCGGCCGGGCTCGGCGACGAGGCCGGCGCGGGCACCTTCGAGAAGCGCGCGCAGCTCGTCCTCGAGGCCGGCGACGGCGAGCCCGGTGCGGCCGGCGGCGAGACGGTCGATGTCGATCTGCAGATAATCGACGCTGTCGTTGGCGAGTGTCGAGACTTCGGCCGAGCCGGGCACCTTCTGCAGGACGCCCTGCAGCTTTCCGGCAAGGTCCGAGAGGGTCGCGAGATCGGGTCCGAAGATCTTGACCGCGAGATCGCCGCGCGCACCGGTCAGCATCTCGGCGGTACGCATCTCGATCGGCTGGGTGAACGCGAACTCCACTCCCGGAAGATCGGCCATCGCCTGCCGGAGCTGGTCGACGAGCCATGTCTTGTCCTGTACGCGCCACTTCTCCTTGGGCTTCAGCACGAGGAAGGTGTCGGTCTCGTTCAATCCCATCGGATCGAGGCCGAGTTCGTCCGAACCGACGCGGGCGACGATGCGCTCGACCTCCGGCACCTTGTCCTTCAAGGCGCGCTGGATCTTGAGGTCGCCTTCGATGCTGGCCTTGAGATTGATCGAGGGATGCTTGGTGATCTGCATGATGGCCGAGCCCTCGTCCATGGTCGGCATGAACGACTTGCCGACTGCCTGGTAGGCGATCACGATCAGACCGAGGCCGGAGGCGGCGACCAGATAGACCGGCAGCGGGAACCTGAGGCATGCGGTCAGCAAGGTCCTGTAGCCGCGGGTCAGGACGCGCATCAGCAACGGCTCGCCGTGGTGGCCGGCCTTGAGCACGAGCGACGACAGCACGGGAATGAGCGTCAGCGACAGCACGAGCGATCCGGCGAGCGCGAAGATGATGGTGAGCGCGACCGGGCCGAACAGCTTGCCCTCGAGCCCCTGCAGCGACAGCAGCGGCAGGAACACGAGGCAGATGATGAGAATGCCGGAGGCCACGGGGGCGGTGACCTCGCTCGCGGCCTTGTAGATGTGATGCAGGATCGGCACTCGGCTTTCATTGCCGTGATGTTGCAGCCGCTCGACGGCATTCTCGACCACGACCACGGCCGCGTCGACGATGAGGCCGATGGCGATCGCAAGCCAGCCGAGGCTCATCAGGTTCGCTGACATGCCGAAGGCCTGCATCATGACGAAAGTCATGAGTGCCGCGAAGGGAAGTGTCACCGCGACGACCAGCGCCGCGCGCAGGTTGCCGAGAAAGGCGAGCAGAAGGATGACGACGAGGACCGTGGCTTCGAGCAGCGCCTTGCTCACGGTGCCGACGGCGCGTCCGACGAGATCGGATCGGTCATAGAAGACCTCGAGGCGAACGCCCTCGGGCAGGCTTGGCTTGAGCTCGTCGAGTCGCTTGCGCACGGCCTCGACGATGGCGCTGGCGTCGGCGCCGCGCAGCGACAGCACGAGCCCCTGCACCGCCTCGCCCTTGCCGTCCTTCGTCACCGCGCCGTAGCGGGTCATGCTGCCGATGGCCACCTTGGCGACGTCGCCAATGCGCAAGACGCGACGGCCCTCGGTCTTCAGCACGATCTGCTCGATGTCCTGCGGCGAGCGGATCGCGCCCGATGCGCGCACGACGAGCGCCTTCTCGCCCTCGGCGAGTCGCCCTGCGCCGTCGTTCCTGTTGCCCTCGTCGATGGCCTTGAGGAGATCCTT
>CALFEM010000067.1 GCA_937950105.1 uncultured Alphaproteobacteria bacterium
GGTCGACGGTGTTTACTCGGCCGACCCGAAGAAGGACAAGACCGCCACCCGCTACGACCGCCTCGGCTACGACGAGGTGCTCGCCCGCAACCTGCAGGTGATGGACGGCGCTGCGATCGCGCTTGCCCGCGATAATCGACTTACGGTAATTGTCTTCTCCATCGAAGAATCGGGCAACCTCCTCAAGGTTCTGAGGGGTGAGGCGCGCGCGACCCTGGTTAGCGCTGAGGCGTGAGCGAGGGCGGCGGCGGTGTTCGGCTTTTGCCTGCGCGGGCCGCGACCGGGCCTGATGGCGCCGCAATCTGGCGTCACTAACCGGACCGCTCGTCCGGCGCACGCCTTCGGGCCGACCCGCGAGGGTCGGCGGCATATCGAGAACGGAGAGTGGCCATGGCAGCCGGAACATTCGACATCAAGGATCTGGAGGCCCGCATGCGCGCCTCGATCGACGCCTTCAAGCGCGAACTGAGCGGCCTCAGGACAGGACGCGCCAGTGCCCACCTGCTCGATCCCGTACAGGTGACGGTTTACGGCTCGAAGATGCCGCTCAACCAGGTGGCGACCGTGTCGGTGCCGGAGCCGCGCACCATCTCGGTGACCGTCTGGGACCGCAGCAACGTCGGCGCGGTAGAGCGAGGCATCCGCGAATCGAACCTCGGGCTCAACCCGGTGATCGACGGCACCACGCTGCGCCTGCCGATCCCTGCGCTGACGGCCGAACGGCGCACCGAACTCGTCAAGCTGGCGCACAAGTATGCCGAGCAGAGCAAGGTGGCGATCCGCAACGTGCGCCGTGACGGCATGGAGCTTCTGAAGAAGCTCGAGAAGGACGCGCACATGAGCCAGGACGAGCACAAGAAGAACTCGACCAGGGTGCAGGAGCTGACGGACGCCTTCATCAAGGAGGTCGACTCGACGCTGCAGCACAAGGAAGTCGAGATCCAGAAGGTCTGACCGCGAGGTCTGGCCGCCCGCGAGGGCACATGCGACGGGGCTTCAGACTTGGAGCGGGGAGCAGGGTGAGCGCACGCCAGGAGCCGCAGGACTGCGATGCGGACACGCTCACCGCCGATGGCGCGCGCGTGCGCCATGTCGCCATCATCATGGACGGTAACGGGCGCTGGGCGAAGGAGCGCGGCCTGCCGCGCAGCTTCGGTCACTCGAAGGGCGTCGAGGCGGTGCGGCGCACCGTGCGCGCGGCCATCGAACTCGCCATCCCCTACCTCACCATCTACAGCTTCTCCTCCGAAAACTGGTCGCGCCCCGTCGACGAGATCGACGATCTCATGGGCCTGATGAAGCGTTTCATCCGGCGTGATCTCGCCGACCTGCACAAAGAAGGGGTGCGCATCGTCATCATCGGCGAGCGCGAGGGTGTCGATCCCGAGCTGATGGCGCTGATCGACGAAGCCGTCGAGGTGACGCGCTCCAACACGGCGCTGACGCTGTGCATCGCCTTCAACTACGGTTCGCGCGCCGAGATCGCCAAGGCGGCGCAACGGCTCGTGCAGGATGCGCTCGCCGGGCGCATCACGCCGGAGGCGATCGACGCCGAAGCGCTCGGCGCACGGCTCGACACCGGCGGCATCCCCGATCCCGATCTGCTGGTGCGCACCAGCGGCGAGATGCGGCTGTCGAACTTCCTGCTGTGGCAGTGCGCCTATACGGAGTTCGTTTTTCTCGACACCTTCTGGCCGGACTTCGGCAAGGAGGAGCTCGAGCGCGCGATCGCTATCTATCGCGCCCGCGACCGTCGCTTCGGCGGGCTGACCCGGCGGTCCAGCGCATGAGCATGGAAACGCCCGGTACGGGTGGCGGGGCGGCGCCGGAAGAAGTGGCACCGCCGAAGAAGAAGTCCGATCTGAAGCCGCGGCTGATCGCCGGCGCGGCCATGGCCGTGGTGGCTCTGGGGCTGACCTTCGCCGGGCCGGTGCCGTTCGCGCTGCTGGTGGGGCTGGTGGCGCTGCTGATGTGCTGGGAATGGGGCCGCGTGGTCCGGTCCGAGGATTTCAGCGCCGCGCTCGTCGTGCACGCCGTGGCGATCACCGCCGCCGTCGGTCTTGCCGCGTCGCATCAGCCGCTGGCGGCGCTCGGCGCGATCGCGGCAGGTGCGGTGGCGCTCCTGGTGCTACCGTTGAGCGAACGCCGCGCCATGTCGGCGCTCGGTGTCTTCTACGTCGGCCTGCCGGTGGTGGCGCTGCTGTGGATGCGCTCCGACGCGATTCTCGGCCTCTCGGCCGTGCTGTTCATGTTCCTCATCGTATGGACCTCCGACATCGCCGCATTCGCCGCAGGGCGCGGCATCGGCGGGCCGAAGCTGTGGCCGCGCGTGTCGCCGAACAAGACGTGGTCGGGCTTCCTCGGCGGCGTTTCGGCGAGCGCGGTCGCGGGTGCGCTGTTCGCGCAGGCGGTGCCGGGCGCGGCGAGCCCGCGCCTCGCCCTGCTGGCGCTGGCGCTGGCGGTGGTGGCGCAGGGCGGCGATCTCGCCGAGTCCGCAATGAAACGCTGGTTTGGCGTCAAGGATTCGAGCAACATCATCCCGGGCCATGGCGGCGTCATGGACCGCGCCGACAGCACTGTCGCGGTGTCCATCGCCGCCGCCATCCTCGCGCTCATCGTCAACGCCAGATCGGAAGAGCACACGTCTGAACTCCAGTCACTTAGGCATCTCGT
>CALFEM010000068.1 GCA_937950105.1 uncultured Alphaproteobacteria bacterium
CGCCTGGAAGCGGGGCGACATCTACGGCGCCGCGCAACGGTTGACCTTCGCCGCGGTTGCCGCCCTCGTCGTCGCCATCGCCACCGTCGCGGTTTACCAGCGGGGGCCATGGCTGGCGCCGCCCGCCATGGGGCTCGGCGTCTTCGTCATGGCCGGTGCCATTCTCGAACTCGCATATCGCGGCAAGGTAGGTCAGGTTTCCTGGGATGAAGCGTGGCGGCGACTGACTAATCTGCCGCGATCGGTGTACGGCACGACCATCGCGCATTTCGGCGTTGGCCTGATGGTACTCGGCATCACGGCGACGAGCGCCTATCGACACGAAACCGTGGTGGCGCTGAAACCGGGCGAGACCGTTGCCGTGTCAGGCTACGTGCTCGAGTACAAGGGCGCCCGCTCCAGCAAGGGACCGAACTACGTCGAGGAGACCGGCGAACTCGCTGTCACGCGAGATGGAGCGCCGGTTACGGTCCTCTATCCGTCGAAGCGGCTTTACGATGCTCCACCGCAGCCGACGACCGAGGCTGGTATCCACAACTCTTGGCGCGGTGATCTCTACGTCGCGCTCGGCGACGCGCAGGATGCGGGCGGCTTCGCCATGCGCATCTATTTCAACCCGCTCGTACGCTTCATCTGGATCGGCGCGCTGATCATGTTCATCGGCGGTGGTATCTCTCTCAGCGATCGTCGGCTTCGCGTCGGAGCCCCGGTGCGTGCGCGCCGGCGTGAGCAGGGAGCGGCAGCATGACGGGGTGGCAGAAGCGACGTGGTCCTGTAGCAGGTGTCGCCACGGCTTTGGCACTCATGGTGCTGGCCTCGCCCTCCGCTTTCGCGCTCGATCCGCGTGAGCAGCTCAAGGACACGAAGCTCGAGGAACGAGCGCGCGGTCTTTCCGCGGAATTGCGCTGTCTCGTCTGCCAGAACCAGTCCATCGACGATTCCGATGCCCCGCTCGCCAAGGATCTGCGCCGGCTGGTGCGTGAGCGCCTCGTGCTCGGCGAGAGCGATGCCGAAGTGAAGACCCACATCGTGGCGCGCTACGGAGACTTCGTGCTGCTGAAGCCGCCGTTCAACATGCATACGTTGTTGCTGTGGATGACGCCGCTGCTGGTGCTGCTGGCGACGCTTGCAGGCCTTTGGTGGGCGTATGCGCGGCGCCGGACCGGCAGCGCCGGACCCGCCGGTGGTGCTGCCCTCAGCGGCGACGAACAACGACGACTCGAGGATCTTCTGCGCGATCGTTAGATCTGCGCGTCTCAGATGGTCGCCATTCGGGCGCTGTCCTACCGGCTCGTGTTACCGGTAGCCGGGCCGCCACGTCCACGCCGGACAAAGCTTTCCAGTTCGCGCGCCAGCGGCTGTGCCAGGATCGCGGTATTGGCGATCGTCTCCGACGAGAGACGCTGCACAGCGCCGCCATCGGTAGTGATGACGCGCGAGCGCACATAGGTTCCGACATTGATGCCGACGACTTCGGGACCGCCGGGGCCGTCCGTGAGCAACGGCGAGCCGGACGAAGCGGGCCCGGTATCGCAACGATGCAGCAGAAGCCGGTTGGGTGTCTCGAAGTCGCGTTGGATCGTCTTGCGGTGCTCGGCCGAAGGCATCACCAGTACACAGGGGCGGGCGATCGCGAGGTGCCAGCGCCCGAGGTCGCGGTGGAAACCGACCTGAAACAGGCGCCCCTGTCGGGCACGCGCGGCGATGCCGCCCTCGTCGAGGTCGCTGACGGGGAAGCCGCCGGCCCGACACGCGGGACGCGCGAGCCGCAGCAGGGCCCAATCCGACGTCGCGTTGATGGGTGGACGCGTCCTGAGTTTCGCGGACCCGGTGGCGAGAACTCGGAGCGCCGAAGCGGCGTCATCAACCTCGGAGGGCGCCAGCGTTGTCGCTTCGGTAGCGCTGTCGACATCTCGCCGGAAGCGATAGCCGGCCGGTTCGGGTGCCGTGCCGGTTTCACCCGCTTGAACGCAGTGCCCTGCCGTCGCGATGACGTCCGGTGCGACGCAAAATGCCGAGCACGTTGCACCTGTTCCGGAATGGCGCAGCAGGCCGACGCGCTCGCGCAGATCGAGACGGGAAGCAAAGACGGGGCGCCGGTCGTCCCGGCCGAAAACCGCCGCCAGTTGGATCCGTGGCGGCCCTGCCTCCGCAATCAGGCCGTGGGCCGCGGCAAGGCTCGCCGGTCGTTCGCCGGCTATACCGGGTGACGCAGCCGTTGCGATGGCCAAGGCGATGGCAAGCCTCGACGTCGTTCCGGATTTCCCTGCCGCCGCCCGCCGTTCTGCGAACCCCACGCTGCTCATGCGCCCAGCCTTCCACGGCCCGCGCGATCCCCGCCCGGCCCGAACATTACCGAGATCGGAAGAGCGTCGTGTAGGGAAAGAGTGTAGATCTCGGTGGTC
>CALFEM010000069.1 GCA_937950105.1 uncultured Alphaproteobacteria bacterium
TCGGAAGCACCGGCAGCAGTCGCTCGAGCACGCCGCGCTGGGCCGCGCTCTTCGGCGATGCCGGATCATCGGCCGAGGCGAGATGGCTCATGACAAGGCGCACGTCGAGCTTGCCGAGCAGGTGCATGTCGCCCGCCAGCGCGTGGATCTCGCGCGCGTCGAGGCCGAGGCGGTTGAGGCCCGTGTCGACGTGCAGCGCGCACGGCCGCTTGCCCTCGGCCACGTTGAGCGCCGCCCATTCGAGCGCCTGCGGCAGGCTCGAGATCACCGGCACGGCACCACTGGCGCGCATCTCCTCCGCCGAGCCCGCGACCAGCCCGTCGAGCACCAGTACGTTGGCGCGCGGCGCGAGTGCACGCGCGGCGTTCGCCTCGGCCAGCGTCGCGACGAAAAACGTGCGGCAGCCCGCCGCCGCGAGTGCCGGTATCACGCGCGCTGCGCCGAGACCATAAGCGTCGGCCTTCACCACCGCCGCGCATTCTGCCGGGGCGACGAGATCACGCAGCGCGCACCAGTTTGCGGCGATCCTGTCGAGATGCACGACGACGACACCCGTCGCGCTCGCAGGCGCGGCGCCTGTAAACTCGTCGGCGGATTGCGGCTCGCTCACGTGTGACCTGTCGCTTCGAATGTCATCCCGGTGACGAGCACCGGGATGACATATGTGATGAAAGTTCGCCCGCAGCCAACCGAAGTTGCCTCAATCGGTGATGCGCTCGGGCAGCACGTAATCCTTGGCGAGATTGCCGAAGCGGGTGTACTGCGCCTCGAACGCGAGGTCGACGGTGCCGACGGGGCCGTGGCGCTGCTTGCCGATGATGACCTCGGCGCGGCCCGACACCTGTGTCATCTTCTGCTGCCATTCGAGGAACTTCGGATCGCCTTCCGACGGCTTCAGGCGCTCGACGTAGTACTCCTCGCGGAACACGAACATGACCACGTCGGCGTCCTGCTCGATCGAGCCCGATTCACGCAGGTCGGAAAGCTGGGGCCGCTTGTCCTCGCGCTGCTCGACCTGACGCGAGAGCTGCGACAGCGCGATGATCGGCACCTCGAGTTCCTTGGCCAGCGCCTTGAGGCCGGTGGTGATCTCGGTAATTTCCTGCACGCGCCCGGCCGACGCGGATTTCGACGAGCCGGCGAGCAACTGCAGATAGTCGACGATCAGCAGGCCGAGGCCCTTCTGGCGCTTGAGCTTCCGCGCGCGGGCCGCGAGTTGCGCGATGGTGATGCCGCAGGTCTGGTCGATATAGAGCGGGATGCGGCTCATCTCCTGCGACACCTGCACCAGTTTGCCGAACTGGCGCTCGTCGATCATGCCACGGCGGATCTTCTCCGAACCGATCTCGGCCTGCTCGGCGAGAATACGCGTGGCGAGCTGTTCCGACGACATTTCGAGGCTGAAGAAGCCGACCACGGCGCCGTCGATGACCTCCTCGGTTCCGTCCGGCTTCTTGTCGGTGCGGAAGTTCTTGGCCACGTTGTAGGCGATGTTGGTGACGAGTGCGGTCTTGCCCATCGAGGGGCGGCCGGCGAGGATGATGAGGTCGGACTTCTGCAGTCCGCCCATCTTCTTGTCGAGATCGGAGAGGCCCGTGGCAATGCCGGAGAGATGACCGGCGCGCTTGAAGGCGCTGTCGGCCATGTCGATCGCGGCGGTGAGCGCGGTGCCGAAGTTGACGAAGCCCTGTCCGTACTTGCCGGTTTCGGCGAGTTCGTAGAGACGCGATTCCGCCTCCTGGATCTGCAACTCGGGCGGATGATCGACGGGGGAATCGTAGGCCGTATTGAAGATGTCCTCGCCGACCGTGATGAGGCGCCGGCGCACGGCGAGATCGTAGATCGTGCGGCCGTAGTCGTGCGCGTTGATGATGGTGGTCGCGTTGGCGGCGAGGCGGCCGAGATACTGCGGCACGGTCAGGTGCGCGTCGATCGGCTCGGCATTCTCGAAGAACGTCCTGAGCGTGATCGGGTTGGCCTGCTTGCCGACTTGAATGAGCTTTCCGGCGATCTCGAAGATCTGCGCGTGCAGCGGATCGAAGAAGTGCTCGGCCTTCAGGAACGACGTCACCCGGTCGAGCGACTCGTTGTTGACCAGAATGGCGCCGAGCAGGGCCTGCTCGGCGTCGATGTTGTGGGGCGGCTGCCGGAACGAGATCGGCTCGTCCGCACGGGCGGCGGCGCGCAGCTTGTCGGCAGAGGTGAGGGCGGGTTCGGAGGCGATGCTTGGCATGCGGGCAAGCTACATCGCTGCCCCTGAGTCGAACCACGCCAAAGCGGCTCCCGGGGAACCTCCGGCGCTCGCCATCCACGCTATGCACAAGCCGGGGCATCGATCTTTTTAAGAGGCTTGCGCGATGCGCGAATCACCGTTCGCCCGTCGGGTTCTCGCGCGGCCGTGAAGCGGCGGCCCGGAACCGATGGAGCGCGCCCCCGTTGTCAGAGCACGTAGACGGCAACGTCGCAACGCTCGAGAAATGGAGCCTTCCCATGAGCACCCGATTTTCCATCGCCGCGCTGATTTCCATGATGATCAACGCCATCGTCTTCGGCATCGGCGTCACCACCGTCCTGTCCGTGCCCTCGCTCAGAGCCGACGCCGCATTCTGGCTCCCGCTGGTGGTCGCCGTCAGCTTTATCGTGGCGCCGTTCATCGCCTGGGTTCTCGCGCCGCGCCTGCGTTCGCGCTGGCAGCGCCGGCAGGCCATGAAGCAGCAGCTCGAAGAGGAAGACAGGGAGCACGGCTACGGCTACCGCACGGTCCGCTGAAGCCGTTCGGTCAGAACGCAGAAGGCCCCGACGCTGTGAGCGCCGGGGCCTTCTCATGTCCGCAGGTTCGTGCTGCGTCAGGCGTTGTCGCCGCCCTCGCGCTCGCCTTCCTCGAACATCTCGTCCGGATTGAACGTCTCGATGTCGAGCGCCTCGTCCTTGATGACGGTGACGTCCTCGCCCTTCGCCTGACGCGCAGCCTCGTCTTCGGAGCGGGCGACGTTGAGCGTGATGTTGACCAGCACCTCAGGGTGCAGCTGCACCTGCACGGCGTGCACGCCGAGCGCCTTGATGGCCTTGTCGAGCACGACCTGGTTGCGGTCGATGGTGAAGCCGCCGGCGGTCACCACGTCGGAGATGTCACGCGTCGAAACCGAGCCGTAGAGCTGGCCCGTGTCACCAGCCTGACGGATGGCGACGAACGACTTGCCTTCGAGCTTCGCGGCGACCTGCTCGGCCTCGCCCTTGAGCGCCAGGTTGTTGGCTTCGAGCTGTGCGCGCTGGGCGTCGAACAGCTTCTTGTTGTCGGCGGTGGCGCGCAGCGCCTTCTTCTGCGGCAGCAGGTAGTTGCGCGCATAGCCGTTCTTCACGCTGACGACGTCGCCCATCTGGCCGAGCTTGCCGATGCGCTGGAGCAGAATGACATCCATGGGTGTTCTCCTTCGAGTTCTGTTCTGTGAAGAGGTGATGGGTTGCGTTTCAGGTCTTCCTCGCCGGAGGCGGCGAGGGGAGATTTGGAGGTGGTCCGCCACGGCGGATCGGGATGAAGCCGTCGGCGAGGCCGATGAGCGCGATGACGACCGAGACGCCCGTATTGAGCACCAGCAGCACCGCGTAGAGCGCCCACAATGCGAACGGACGCCACGACTGCCCGCGCGTGACGTAGTGCACGACGGCGAGGCCCATCAGCACATAGGCGAAATAGAGCGCGCCGGACAACGCCGAGGCGAGCAGTCCCGCATAGCCCGACGCCAGCGTCGACAGCGTGGCGACGGCAAGGACGAGCGGCGCAAAGCGCGGATAGCGCATGGCGGCGATGTCGGGCCAGGGCCGTCCAAGCTGCCCTGCGGCCAGCACGATGCGGCCGGCAAGGTAGAGATTGAGCAGCGCCGTCAGCATCCACGACAGCGCCACGGCGCCCGGCAGCAGATACATCCCGAAGGTTGCGAGGCGCTGGCGGTCTTCCTCGGTCAGCTCCTTCGTCTGCCCGGTCGCCGATTGCAGCATGCTGATCCACTCGTCGACGAGCTTGCGCGCGGTGGCACGCAGCGTGTCGAGGTCGGGGCCGAGGAACAGCACGGCGATCAGCGCCATGAACGCCGACAGGATCGCCGCCCAGATGACGACGCGGCCGATCGGATACCACTCGGTGCCGGTCTGCATGTCGACGTCGGGACCGGGGCCGCTGGCGGGCCGGCCGAGCATGACGAGATACGTCAGGGCGACGACGGGAACCGCTTCCGAAGCCGCGAAGACCACGCCGACCAGAGGCGCCGTGACGAGAGCGATCGCCAGAGCGCCGGCGAGGCCGCCGGCAAGCGCGGAAGATCGGAAGAGCGTCGGGTAGGGAAAGAGTGTAGATCTCGGTGGTCGCC
>CALFEM010000070.1 GCA_937950105.1 uncultured Alphaproteobacteria bacterium
CGACCTTGCACGCGGCGGGCCTGCCTGGCCCGCCTCCCTGCTCGTCACGGCGGGAAGGAGCGTCCGCGTCCGCGGCTGGATCGCGATGAGCAACGGGCAGATGATCGAGGCGACGCATCCGGCACAGATAGAAGTGCTCGATGGCGCACCATGATCGCGCAAGCGCGCCGCGCGCGCCCGTTCCTGGCTTGAGTTTTACGCCCGTTCGCAGACAGGCGTTCCGACCGCACCGGCATGGATCGAAAGGTCGCGAATGGTCGGGTTGCGTCCCGAAATCGCGTTATCCGGGTCCCATGCGATCTTCACGCTTTCGAAGCGGCTCGACTTGGCATCGTAGATGAGAAGCCGGCCCGCGAGACTTTCACCGGCGCCGGTGATCTCCTTCAACACCTCGGTCGCCTGCAGCGTGCCGACGACGCCGGCAATGGCGCCGAGAATGCCGACCTCGGCGCAGTTGGCGACCGTGCCGGGCGGCGGCGCTTCGGGGAAGAGACAGCGGTAGCTCGGATATGGATTGCCGTCCGGTCCCGTCTCGTGCGGCTTGAAGGTGGTGACATAACCGTCGAACGGCCCGAGTGCTGCGAACACCAAGGGGCGTTTCGCGAAGTAGCACGCATCCGCCACCAGATAGCGCGTATCGAAGTTGTCCGAACCGTCGCAGACGATGTCGTAGCGCGAGATGATGTCGAGGGCGTTGCCAGCATCGAGGCGCGCCTCGTAGGTCTCGACCGCGACATGGGGGTTGAGGCGCGCCACGCAGTCGCGCGCACTCTCGACCTTGGCGACGCCGATGTGGGCTGTGTCGTGCACGATCTGGCGCTGCAGGTTGTCGAGCGACACCGTATCGTCGTCGATGATACCGAGCGTGCCGACGCCCGCCGCCGCCAGATACATGATGAGCGGCGATCCGAGCCCGCCGGCACCGACGATGAGCACGCGCGCTGCCTTCAGCCTCTGCTGGCCCTGGCCGCCAACTTCCTTCAGCACCAGATGCCGCTTGTAGCGCTGGATCTCCTCTGCGGTCAGCATAGGGCTTGCGTTTCCTCCTTAGCTCGCGGCTGGCGGATCGGCGAAGAGGTCGGTCGACATGTAGCGATCGGCCGACGACGGCGCGAACGTCACCACCGTCTTGCCGGCCATCTCGTCGCGCCCCGCCACAGTCAACGCGGCGGCAATGTTGGCGCCGGTCGAAATGCCGCCCGGAATGCCCTCCGCACGCGCCACAAGCCGCGACACCTCGAACGCCATGTCGTTCGGCACCGTTATGACCTCGTCGATCAGCGCGCGATCGAGGATCGAGGGCACGAAGCCGGCGCCAATGCCCTGGATCTTGTGTGGTCCCTTCTCGCCCTTCGACAGCATCGGGCTCGCGGCCGGCTCGACGGCCACGATGTGCAGCGCCGGATTGCGCGCCTTGAGCACGCGACCGCAGCCGGTCAGCGTACCGCCGGTGCCGACGCCGACGACGAGGCAGTCGACCTTGCCGCCGGTGTCGTTCCAGATCTCTTCGGCCGTGGTCTTCTCGTGCACCAGCGGGTTGGCCGGATTGTCGAACTGCGCCGGGATCACCGCGCCCTCGATCGTCTGCGCCAGTTCCTCCGCCTTCTTGATGGCGCCGCCCATGCCCTCGGGTGCGGGCGTCAGCACCAGTTCGGCGCCGAGATGTGTCAGCAGCTTGCGCCGCTCCATCGACATCGATTCCGGCATGACGAGGATCATGCGATAGCCGCGCGATGCCGCGACGAAGGCGAGCGCGATGCCGGTGTTGCCCGATGTCGGCTCGATCAGCGTCGAGCGGCCGGGCACGATGTGGCCCAGGCTTTCGAGGGTATCGATCATCGACACGCCGATGCGGTCCTTCACGCTCGACAGCGGATTGAAGAACTCGAGCTTCAGCAGCACGTCGGCCTTGGAGCCCGACGCCGCGGCCACCTTGCGCAGCCTGACCAGAGGCGTGTTGCCGATGGTCTCGGCAATGCTGTCGTAGACCTTGCCGCGTCCCCAGCTCCCGGTTGCGGCGAGCGTCTTGATGTCGGGCATGGCGGAACTCGTCATGGCGGCGTCCTCGGCAGGAGTGCGAATAGCGAGCGCACGGCAGGGCGAACGGACCGGGCGCGGTGCAGCAGGTTTGTCGCAGCAAAAGAGGGCGGGCTCAAGTCTCGCCCTGCGCACCAGACGCCAAGGCTCCCGAAACACGATCGAAGGATGGTTCACACCATGCGGCCACCGCGCTCGGCATCGGCGCGGCGCTTGCGGGGTGGCGGTGGCGGCTCACTCGGCTGCACCGGTTCGACGGCGATGCCCGGCGGCAACCCGCGCAGCAGCCGCAGCACGTTAGCGCGCACCTCGTTCTCGCTATGGCGCGCCAGCGCCTTGCGGTCGGCGAAATCGTCGAGCGGCACCGGCTCGCCGACGGTAATGCTCACATCGACGGGCCCCGCTTTCAGCAGCTCCCACGCGTGCGGCGGCAAGTCCATGTCGCCGTACCAGCCGGTCAGCGGCCGCTCCGCCCGCGTCAGCGGCACTCCGTGCAAGCGCTTGTAGACGATCGAGACCGTCTGCACGACGGCGCCGGGCACGCCACCCGCCACCCGCGCCGGGGGCTTGGCTGCCGCGAACAGCGACGTACGAAACGGCAGCACGCGATTACCGTCGCTCGATGTGCCCTCGGCGAACAGCACTATGGCGTCGCCCGCCGCAAGACGGTCGATGATCTCGTTCGCGGTCTCGCCAACCGCCGTGCGCCGCTCTCGATCGACGAACACGGTGCGCTGCAGATGCGCCAGCGTGCGCACGCCCGGCCAGGAGCCGACCTCGCGCTTGGCCACGAACGAGACCGGCGCCAGCGCCGACAGCACCACGATGTCGAGCCACGAGGAATGATTGGCGACCAGCAGCACGGGACAATCGCGGCGCACGGCACCGGCGATCTCGAGCCGGAGCCCGAGCAGGCGGGCCACCCTGCGGTGATACCAGTGGGGGAAGCGGCGGGCCAGGCGTGGCGAGAGGCGCAGCAGCGCCGCCTGCACCGGCAGCAGCGGCACGGTGAGGCCGGCGAATCCAGCCAGCACCGCGGCACCTCTGAGACGGCTCACGTCGGCCTCACTTTGCCGGTCCCGGCGCGGCTCAGCGATCGAGCGGCAGTGCGAGGACCAGCGCATCCTGCGCGGCCTCTCCCGCGCCACCGCGATCGTAGTAGCCCTTGCGCATGCCGACCGCCGTGAAGCCGAGCTTTCGATAAAGCTCGAAGGCGGCCTGGTTGTCGGCGGCGACTTCCAGGAAAAGGCGCTTTGCCTCGGCCCGCTTGACCGCGCGCGACAGCCCCTCGACCAGGATGGAGCCGACGCCGCGGCGCTGCCAACGCGGCAGCACACCGACGGTCAGCACCTCGGCTTCGTCCGCGGCGATCTGTCCGACGACGAAGCCCGCCGGTTCGGGAAGCGCATCGACGCGCTCGCGCACGCGGGCGAGGAACGCCGTCGCGCCCGGATGCGACAGCAGCTCGATGAAGCTGCCCTCCTTCCACGGCGGATTGAACAGCTGCGCGTGCATCTCGGCGAGTTCGGCCGCCCGCTCGGGGCCGATCCAGACGAGACTGACGAACCTCGGATCGATACGGCTTGCCGCCGCTGCTGAAGTCATGGATGTGCCCTCTCGATGGTCTTGCCGGCCTGCGGTCTGGCATCCGCCGGCCTCAGATAAAGCGGCCCGACCGGCGCCGCCGCCGGCTCGAGCCGCGCCGCCAGCCGTGCGAGATCGCGCGCGTCGGGAAGCAGGTCCGGCAGACGCGCATCCGCGTCCCGACCGAGCCTGCGCGCGTGTGACGCAACCTCGACCGCTCCCGAGCCGCAGAACGTCACGGCACGCATGCCGCCGAGGCCCGCCGCAGCCTCGATCGCCAGCAGCTCAGGCTCACTTTTGGCGTCCGCGCCGGAACCGTCGTCGCGCGGCGAGAAGCGCTGCGCATAGACCTCGCCGCGCCGCGCGTCGACCGCAACAACCAGATCGGTGAAGCCGCCGGGCCGCTCGCCGGCCGACTGCAGTTGCCGCATCGCGCCCTCGGCCATGACGGCGAGGCTCGATGCCGAAACGATCTTCGCAGCAGGAAGCGCCAGCGCCAGCGCGCGTGCGGCGGCGACAGCAATGCGTGTTCCGGTGAACGAGCCGGGCCCGTTGGCGACCGCGAGAACTTCGATATCGCTCATCTCGAGGCCGGCGATTTCGAGCACGTCGCCGATCATCGGCACGAGGCGCTCGGCATGGCCGGTCTGCATCGGCTCGAGCAGTCCGTGCACGCCGAACCTGCACGGCCGTTCGGCCGTCGTCGCGACATGCGCGATCGCGACCGAGCAGGCCGCGAAACTCGTATCCAACGCGAGAATGTTCATCGCGCGGACCCTACACGCGCGGCCCCGCGAATGCACTACACCCGCACCAGTTCCCCCCAGGTGCGGCGCGCCGGTCACATGTTGTTTGGCGCTGCCGATTGACGCCCTCGCGAAGGGCTCGGGCGATCGGAGCGCAGTCAAAGTGGCGCCGCCGATTCACGTTC
>CALFEM010000071.1 GCA_937950105.1 uncultured Alphaproteobacteria bacterium
CGTTTTTATTCTTCTCGTTTTCACCGTGGCGGAGAGATCAAACCCAACCCATCAGCTCGCGCCGTACGACCGCCTAGATCACGTCGAGCCCTTCGTCGCTGTCGTTGAGGGCAGGCAGGTAGGCGAATTGTTCGCCCCCGCTATGCATGAAGATCTCGCGATTTTCCCCGTCCAGCTCTTCCAGCGTTTCGAGACAATCCGCCGAAAACCCGGGCGCCACCAGTGCCAGTTTCCTGACGCCCTCCTTGGCGAGGCGTTCGACCGTGTGGTCGGTATAGGGCTGCAGCCAGACATCGTTGCCGAACCGCGACTGGAACGTCGTCAGCCATTTTTCCGGCGGAATACCCAGCCGCTCGCGCAGCAGCCGTGAGGTCTTCTGGCACTGGCAATGATATGGATCGCCCTGGTGCAGATACTTCTCGGGCATGCCGTGGAACGTCGCGATGATTTTCTCGGGCTGGAAATCCAGCTTGGCGAGATCGCGCTCGATGCTCTTTGCCAGAGCCTCGATATACGCAGGGTCCTCGAAATACGCCGGCGCCACGCGCACGTAGGGTTGCCACCGCATCTTGATGAGCGCGCGGAAGGCTTCGTCGCACGCCGTCGCGCTGGTCGCTGCCGCGTACTGGGGGTAGAGCGGCAACAGCAGGATACGGTCGCAGCCCTGTTGCATCAGCGCCTGGATGCGGCTCTCGGTCGACGGGTTGGCGTACCGCATGGCCCAGTCGACGACGATGCGGCCGTTGCCGCCAAGCCGCCGGCTGAGCTTTTCCGCCTGCGACCGGGTGATCGTCTTCAGCGGTCCCTCGTCCAGCTCCTTGTTCCAGATGGTGTCGTAGTCCTTGCCCTTCTTGGAGGGGCGCACCGTCAGGATGATGAGGTTGAGAATCGGCCACCATTTCCAGCGCGGCTCCTCGATGACGCGCGGATCGGACAGGAACTGCTTCAGGTAACGGCGCATCGGCCAGTAGCTGGTGGCGTCCGGCGTGCCAAGGTTCAGCAGCAGCACGCCGACGCGCCCGTGGCGCACGTTCGGGTGATCCTTCGGCCAGTGCGAGCGGTCCTCGACGTAGCCGCCGGTCGGCGATACGGCGCCGGGGGCGGACTTGGTCGTCATGTCGTTCATCTCGTCTCCAGAAGGTTCGCGGGGCCGCTCCGCGTCGGGCGGCGGCGACCGGCTATCCGAACGCTGGTGCGCTCAGATTGTCACGGTGCCAATACGGCTTCGGGGGGACACTAGAGCAACATCAGACCGCACGGAATCGCGAACCGGTTTCCGTTCTCTGATAAAGTTGCTCCGTGCAACACGGCGATCAGCCGTCAGGCCCGCTTGCCACCGCTCGCGCGGGTGGCAGCCTTGCCGGCCTTCGCCCGCGACGGCTTCGCCGATCCAGTTGCGGCTGCGACCTTGCCAGCAGACCCCTTCTCCGGGGTATTCCCCGCCTTCATCTCGCGCAGCAACCGCCGCTCCGCCTTGGCGGCCGTCCAGTAGGCCGCGATTCGATCCGAGAATTCGCCGGCACCTTCGGCATAAAGTGCCTCGCCCTTCGGCCGCAACAGCTGGCGTATTTCCGCCTGACGTGCACGCGCCGCATCGACCAGATCATGCGCGCCCGTAGACGTGTCCCCCTTGCCGTTATCGCCGCGCAAATGGTCGATCAGCACCGCGAGATCGTGATCCTCGCCGAGCAATTCGGAAATCTCCTTGGCCAGCGTCACCCGCGCCTCGAAGTGCTCCGGCCAGGCCCGCTCCAGCAGCGCCATATGTCGCCAGTGCGCCTGAACCGCCTTGCGCCACTCGTGGAACGCCTCGTCGTGGTGCTCGTCCAGCACCTCGTGCATGGCGCGGCGTCCGTCGCGATAGGTACGCTCGAGCCCCTTCAGCAGCACGCCGAAGCCCTTCTTGTCGAAGCGCATGGTGGCGAGTTCGGCACGTGCCTTTTCCAAGCCCGCGATGGCATCGGCGATCGCCTCCTTGGCCGACCTGGCGCCAACGCCCGCTGGCGCCGACGGGGCCGCGGCGATGGCGTCGGCGACCTTGCGCGCCTCTGGCGATCTGCCCGCCGCGAGCGTCTGCGCGGTCGCGACCAGCACGTCGCGGTCACGTGTGCCCGACAGCAGGCGGGCGACGTCGCGAAAGCGGCGGTTCTCGTCCTTGTACACGTCCTTGGGCAGACCTCGGCGCACCAGCTTCAACAGCGCGCGGGCACGCTTCAGCGCCTTGCGCGCCTCGTGTACCGCCTTGACCCGGTCCTTGCCTTCGGCGAGTTCGTGGACCGCCGCGTCGATCTCCTCGCCGAGGATGCGGCGGACGGCATCGTCGATCGGCTCGTTCAGCTTCAGTCGGTAGGCCATGGTGTCTCGATCACTCTGCGGGCTTGTTCGGCTCCGGCCGGTCGGCTCGGTCATGCCGTTCCCCGAGAGATAGGCATCGCCCACTGTCACAATCCAGAGCAGAGTCCGTCATATCTGGTGCGCAGCTCGCAGGACGGTTAGCGGTCGGCAGGGAAGAGCCGCTCCAACGACACCCGGCCAGCGGCTCAGGCGCGGCGTGCCCGGGCGGCGGCGGCCCAGCCGAGCCACGTGGCGATGCGCCCTGCCGGATCGGCAGCGGTCATGAAGTCGGTGATCACCGCAGCACTGTCCGCCCCCGCATCGATGACGCTGCCGGCGCGCTCCGGCGTGATGCCGCCAATGGCGACCAGTGGAACGGCACCGATGCGCCGACGCCATTCTCCAATCCGGTCGAGCCCCTGCGGCGCCCATTTCATCGCCTTGAGCCGCGTCTCCCAGATCGGGCCCAGAGCGACGTAATCGGCACCGGCAGCCAAAGCGATATCGAGTTCTTCCGGCGTATGCGTGGAGATGCCGAGTCGGGTTCCGGCCCGCTTGATCTCGCTGACATCCGCCGTGGCAAGGTCCTCCTGCCCCAAGTGGATGTAATCGGCGCCGAGCGCCAGCGCCTCGCGCCAGTAGTCGTTGACGATGAGCTGGCACCCTTCGGCCTTGCAGATCGCCAGCGACTCCGCGATCTGGCGGCGCACGTCGTCCGGACTCGCGTCTTTCAGGCGCAACTGCACCGTCCTCAGCCCCAGTGGCACGAGGCGCGCGATCCATGCGCTGTCCGGCAGGATCGGATAGAAAACGTCGAGACCCTCGGGATTTGGGGCATGCACACCGGCCCGGCTGGTCATCACGCGCCCGGCCCCGTTTTCGACGCGCCGAGATCGAAGAACGGCGTCCCGGCGACCGGCGTCGACGGCTGCGCCATGTCGCGCTTCTCCATCAGGCCGGATTCGTAAGCCGCGCGCCCCGCTTCGAGCGCCTTCGCGAACGCTTCCGCCATGCGCACCGGATCACCCGCCTTGGCCACCGCCGTGTTCAGCAGCACCGCATCATAGCCCAGTTCCATCGCCTCCGCGGCGTGCGACGGCGCACCGATGCCGGCATCGACCACCAGCGGCAGATCGGGGAAATACGCGCGCATGGTTCTAAGCGCGTAGCGGTTGTTGAGGCCGAGCCCGGTGCCGATCGGCGCGCCCCACGGCATCAGCACTTCGCACCCTGCCGCGACCAGCCGCTCGGCGGCGCCAAGGTCCTCGGTGGTGTACGGGAACACCTTGAAGCCGCGCTTGACGAGTTCCGTCGCCGCTTCCACCAGCCCGAACAGGTCGGGCTGCAACGTGTCGTCGTTGGCGATCACCTCGAGTTTGATCCAGTCGGTGCCCAGCAGTTCGCGCGCCATCTCGGCGGTGGTGATGGCGTCCTTCGCCGTGCGGCAACCGGCGGTATTCGGTAGCAGCAGCACGCCGAGCGCCTGCACCAGCTCGAGGAACCGCTCGCCGACCTTGCCGCGCGCGGCCTCGCGGCGCAGCGATAAGGTGACGATGCCGGCGCGCGAAGCTTTCACCGCATCGCTCATGATCTGCGGGGAAGGGTAGAGCGCGGTGCCGAGCAGCAGGCGTGAAGCGACCTCGCGGCCGTAGAAGGCGAGCGGGCGCGGGACCGGGCGGCGGGTGGGATCGAATGCGTTCATGGACCGGAATGTAGCGAGGTTGGGGAAAGGTTTACAGGGGGCGGGCTGACATACCGGTATCGACGCGCACTACTTGCACAGCCGGCCGATGATACTGCGGCCGTGGACCGACTTGCAGGTGAAGCGCTCAGGGAGCGAGCACCCTGCATAGCGCTCCGGCGACGCCGCGTAGACTGAAAAGCGGTGCGTGCAGCTCTTGATGAAGTCGTAGGCGCCGACGCAGGCCACAGCATTCGATGGTGCGCCCGCCAGACGCGCGTTGAACACGTCGCTCTGCGCCTCGCTGACGACGGCGACCCCGCCACGGGCGCGGAACGCCTCCGCAATCTCGGCGCCGCTCCCCGAACGGACCGTGACGGTGCCGAGTTCGAACACCGCGCTCGGCTCGGTGTGTCCGGCGATGGCGACCGGCAGCTTCTCGTTCGATCCGCCGCAGTTTTCCAGAGCCACGACCGCCGCGCGGATCTCGCTCGACACCCAAACGGAGCGCAGCCCGGCGAACGTGACAGGTATCGCCAGATTGTTGAACGCGACCGCCATGCCGACCAGCGCCAAAGCTGCAGCGGCGCGTTTGCCGTCGAGCATCGCGCCGGCCGTCACGAAGGCCAACAGCAGCACGGCGATGCCGAGCGCTATCGCGAGCGGCGACACCGCAAGCTTCAGCAGGAACGGCAGCGCCCAAAGGGCGGCCACGAGACCGACCACCAGCGCCAGCCAGCCGTAGGTTCCGATGCGATAAGTGCGCGCCTCGTTCTCGCGCGCCTGGCCACCTCGCACGACCCATAGTGAAAACAGCACACACAGCGGCGGCAGCATCGCCTGCACCATGTAGAGCGGTGTCTTTCGCGTGAGCAGTTCGAGCACCAGCAGATACGGAACGATCCACGCCAGCATGAAGCGCACCGTGGGTGTCGCACGCTCGCGCCACGCGAGCCCAAGCGCAGGCGCCAGGAACAGCCCGGCCGGGAACAGCCCGAGCAGCAGGAACACGAGGAAAAGCCCCGGCACCACGCGCCATTTCATCTCCTGCGGGCCGAGCAGCAGGTGCCAGCCCTCGGCTTTCCATTGCGCCAGAGCGGCATCCAGCGTGCCGCCGTACCACAGCGCCAGCGGCCACACCGACGCGATGGCCAGCATCACCACGATACCGACCGGCGGCGCCGCGCGGCACAACCACGCGACACGACCGCGATCCGCGATTGCCAGCGCCAGCACGGTGAGCAGCGCAATCAGCGGCACCGTCAGCACGTTGACGAGCATGCCGAGGCCGAGCGCGGACCAGAACGACAGGGCGACGGCGAAACCCGGCGTCTCGCCCTCGGGCGCCGTGTACATGCGCGCCAGCGCGAACATGGCAACGCAGGTCGCCGCCAGCATCAGAGCTTCCGGCATGGCGAGCGTCGCCTGCACCGTCACCACCAGACAGGTCGCGAGCAGGCTCGCCGCAACGAGCGCGACGCGCGCCCCGAGCAGGACACGCGCGCCCCAGAATGTCGCCAGCACCGCGAGCAGCGTGCCGAGCAGCGATGGAATACGATAGCCTCTGATCTCGTCGCGCAGGCCGAAAGCCTCCGCGCTCGCGGCCTGCAACCACAGCACGGGGAGCGGCTTGTCGAAGCGCGGCTCGGCCTGGAACTTCGGCGCGGTGGCCGAGCCCGTCTCGAGCATCTGCCGCGCGGTCTGCGCGTAGATCACCTCGGTGCGGTCGAGCGGCGGCAGCAACGCCATGCCGCCCAGGTGGAGCGCCAGCACCAGCGCCACGAGCAGCAACGACGCCTGAGACGGCGATCGTTCCGCGCGGGCCAGCACGGCTTGCTGCCAGCGCTCGGCGGCGCCCACCAGTCGTTGCATGATCGCGCGCATCGAGCCCCCGCCCTCGCCGCACTCTCGTCCGCGGCACGTTTGCGAGTTGTAGTGGACGCCCGGCTCAAGTCCACCCTCACCGCGCGCGCGGTGAACCCTTGGCATACCAGCGTGTCCACATCTCCGTGGACGTTGGAGAATGGTCGCAGTTGACCGGCTTGCGGCAGCGCACCATGTTGACGCCACGAAACATGGTGTGTGGGAGAGACCGGCAGGCTCGCGCAAGCGATCGGCCGGCGCCGAAGGAGCAACCGCCCCGGAAACTCTCAGGCAGAAGGACCGCGCACCGATAGACACTCTGGAAAGCAGCCTCACGCGATTCGTTGCGTCTGGCTCACCCAAGGGGACAAGACCGCCGTGAAGCGCTCAGCAAGAGTGCGCCGGCCCGGTCCAATCTCTCAGGTTCCGCGACAGAGGGGGCTCGAACGGCGCCGGTCACGGCCGGCATGCGCCCGAGGAGCCCGACCATGAGCAACGCCCCTGCCGATACCGCCCAGCCGTTGAAGCGCACGCCGCTCTACGAGCAACACGTCGCGCTCGGCGCCAAGATGGTGCCGTTCGCCGGCTACGAGATGCCCGTGCAGTACCCGCAGGGCGTTCTGAAAGAACACCTGTGGACGCGCGAGAAGGCGGGCCTGTTCGACGTCTCGCACATGGGCCAGGCGCACCTCGTCTCGGCCGACAAGCGCTTCGAAACGGTGGCAGCGTTCCTTGAG
>CALFEM010000072.1 GCA_937950105.1 uncultured Alphaproteobacteria bacterium
TACGGCGACCACCGAGATCTACACTCTGTCCCTCCACGACGCTCTTCCGATCTTCTTGCCCTGGAGCTCGGCGCCGAGGCGGTGGATCGAGCCCTGCCGGCCCTTGGCGGCGAGCGTGCCGTCCGCCTTGACCTCGGCGTGGACGCGGGCGCTGGCGTCGGAGAGGCGCGAGCCCGGCTGGACGAGGCCGAGTTCGACCAGGGTACCGAACGGCACCCGCGGCTCGGCACGCTTCGAGCGCAGCGTTTCCAGGGCGGACACGGGCAGCGGCTCTATGGCAGCGATACGCTCGTCGGCCGCCTCGGCGTAGACGGCGTCACGCTCGATGCCGATGAAGCGGCGGCCGAGGCGCTTTGCCACCGCGCCGGTGGTGCCGGTGCCGAAGAACGGATCGAGCACCACGTCACCGGCGTTGCTCGAGGCGATCAGCACGCGATGCAGCAGCGCTTCCGGCTTCTGCGTCGGATGCGCCTTGCGCCCATGCCCGTCCTTGAGCCGCTCCGGTCCCGAGCAGATCGGGAACAGCCAGTCCGAACGCATCTGCAGGTCGTCGTTCAACGCTTTCAGGCTGTCGTAGTTGAAGGTGTAGCGCGACTTCTGATCGCGCGCCGCCCAGATCAGCGTCTCGTGCGCGTTGGTGAACCTGCGGCCGCGAAAGTTCGGCATCGGGTTGACCTTGCGCCAGACGACGTCGTTGAGGATCCAGAAGCCGAGATCCTGCAACAGCGTGCCGAGGCGGAAGACGTTGTGGTACGAGCCGATCACCCAGATGGCGCCATCGGGCTTCAGGATGCGGCGACATTCCTTCAGCCATGCGCGCGAGAACGCGTCGTAGTCGGCGAAGCTCGAAAACTTGTCCCATTCGTCGTCGACGCCGTCGACGCGCGTGTTGTTGGGACGCAGCAGCTCGCTTTCGAGCTGCAGATTGTAGGGGGGGTCGGCGAAGACCAGGTCTACGCTTGCAGAGGGTAGTCGACGAAGCTCGTCGAGACAGTCTCCGACAAGAATGCGATCCGCGATGCGAGCCTTGCTCGAACGTGCACGCATATCCACTCCACACAACACACGAACAGGAACCTGACGACGGCGAACTCCACGCCTCACCTCACTCAAGCTCACGCATGGTTAAGCAAGTGTGAAGAGAGATTGCTAACGAAGCGTTAACGGCACGCGCCGGCAAGGGAGAAAAACGCGGCGCGCGCGCGGGGTGCCTGACATGAGCAACGCATGGCGTCGCTCGTGGAGGCACGCCGGCAGTTCAACCACGCGACTGTGTTCGATGCTTGGCAGTCGTTCGCGCTGCAACTGTCGCGAGCGCCTTGCGGGTGCTGCAAACTGCGCTATCAGTGTTCGCGAAAGAGCCCGCAGGGAGTGCCGCGCGCCATGGCCAAGATCGACGAGAGCCGCCTCTTCATTCCGGTCCGCATTGCCGTGCTGACCATGTCCGATACGCGCTCGCTGGCGGAGGACAAATCGGGCAACACGCTTGCGGCGATGATCGCGGAAGCCGGGCACACGCTCGCGGATCGGGCGCTGGTGAAGGACGACGTGGCGGCGATCCGCGCGCAGGTGCAGGCGTGGATCGACGACCCGAACATCGATGTCGTCATCACCACCGGGGGCACGGGGTTCACGGGGCGCGACGTGACGCCGGAAGCGGTGATGCCGCTGTTCGAGAAGCATATCGACGGCTTCGCGGCGATCTTCCACATGCTGTCGTACCAGAAGATCGAAACCTCGACGATCCAGTCGCGCGCGTGCGGCGGCGTCACGCGTGGCACCTACATCTTCTGCCTGCCGGGTTCGCCCGGCGCCTGCAAGGACGCCTGGCACGGAATCCTGAAGTGGCAGCTCGACAACCGTCACCGTCCCTGCAACTTCGTCGAGATCATGCCGCGGCTCGAGGAACATCGCCGCTCTTGAGTGTGAGGGGCCAATCGGGCCGAAGCATCACGGGCCGAAACTGACCAGCCCGAAGAAAGCCTTGAGCAGGCACGCCACCGCTGCGACGGTGAGCACCGCGAACGTGAGCGTCATGCCGGTCACGCGCAGCGTCAGGTTTTCCTTCGCCTGCGACACGCCGTAGGCATGGACGATGCGCCCGGCGACGAGCGCGATGCCGAGCCCGTGCAGCAGATAGCGGCTGGTGCCCATGCTCTCCAGCAGGCCCATCAGCAGCAAGGCCAGCGGCACGTACTCGGCGAAGTTGGCGTGCACGCGCATGCGACGGAGCAGCGCCGCATCGTCACCGTGGCCGATGCCGACGCGCGCGGTGCGGCGCTGGCGAATGACGCGGATCGACAGCAGCACGAACAGCGGCGTCAGCAGTCCGGCGTAAAGCGCAGTGACGATCATGCGTAGCTCCCCGTCGCAACGCGGTCTATCCACGAGCTACGGGGAGTATGCCCTCGCCGGATCAACCTTCCAACGAGGTGACGAGAGCGCGACGCTGAATATCGCCTCAGCGTTGCCCGCCCTCCTCGTCGTCGTGGCGTACCGATGAGCCGACGAACAGCGAGGCCGGAAACTCGGCGGCGTAACGCGGCCGGCGTTCACGCGGCTCGAACTCGGGGCGCGGACGCGTATCCGGCACGACGACCTTGCGATAGAGATGCCACGTCGCATGGCCGAGCACCGGGAAGACGACGGCGAGGCCGAACAGCAGCGGCAGTGCGCCGATGAACAGCGACACCGCTACGATCAGCCCCCAGGTGAACATTTCGACCGGGTTCTTCAGCACCGCACGTACCGAGGTGGAAACCGCCGAAGCGACGCCGACGTTGCGGTCGAGCAGCAGCGGGAACGACACGACACTCACCATCAGCGCGAGCACGGCAAAGCCGAGACCGATGAGGTTGCCGCGCCAGAACAGGTCGCGCCCCTCTGCAGTGTTGACGACGTCGGAAAGGAATGCGCCGAGCGTCGCGTGGCTGCCATAGCCGAATCGCGAGAGATACATGCTGTGCGCGATTGAGATCCACACGAGGAACAGCAACAGCAGCATCGCGCCGAGAGCGAGGATCGACTTGAACGACGGCGAATGGCGCACGTCGAAGGCGTGCGTCCAGAACGTGTCGCGGCCCATCTCGCGACGGCGGCTCAACTCGTAGAGCCCGACGGCCGCGAACGGTCCGAGGATCGCGAACCCGGCGGCGACGGGATAGACCAGCGGGAAGACGTCGTAGCCGAAGGCGAGGCGGAACAGCGCGAGGCCGATGACGGCATAGATGAGGCCGAGGAACAGCGCATGCGTCGGCATGGCATTGAAATCCTCGACGCACTTGGCGAGCGCGTCCTTGAGGTCTGAGAAATGGATGCGGCGCACGCGCGGTAATTCATGCACGGCATCGACAGGGGCGATGACGTCGTGATTGAGGGTCTGTTGGCGCATTTTCGCTCACTCCTGAAACGGGGGCGGAGTGGCTGCGGCGGTGTCGCGAACTCGATCTCGATGCGAATGCGAAAGGAAGCTCCGGCGTCGCGACCAACCGCAACCGGCTTCTCGGCACATGGTAGCGCGAAGCCGGCGGATTGTCGCGGACGGATCGGTAGCTGCGGTCAAAACGGCGTGACGCGCCGCACACGAATTCGTGCCCGGTCCGGCGCGTACGGTTGCGCAGGGGTCAGAACTTCATGTTCATGCCGACGCGCACGAGATCGACGCTGTTGTCGAAGTAGTAGGGTTCCTGGTTCTCGCTGAGCCCGTCGTAGCGGCCGAGGTCCATGTGCAGGTATTCGAGCTTGGCGGTGACGCCGGTCCACAGCGCGTGCTCGACGCCGGCGCCGACGACCAGACCGGAACGCACGCTCTCGTTGGTCGCCGTCTGGCCGGCGGCATCGCCGTAGCCGACCTCGTCGACCTCGGCGATGGCCCAGCCGGCGGTCGCGTAAAGCAGAGTGCGGTCACTCCACAGATAACCGGCGCGGGCGCGGATGGTGCCCCACAGCGGGCCGAACTGCGATTTCCAGACGTGGCCGTCGAAGATCACCTGATCGTCGGCGGAGAGATGCATGAGGCCGAGGTCGGCCTCGACGCCGAGCAGAACGCGCGGGCTCCACATGTGATTGTAGCCGACGGTCAGCGCGGCCAGTCCGCCGCCGAGATCGGCGTCCGCGGTGCCGTGGTTGTCGTTGCGGTCGTAGTAGTGCTCGGACGAGCCCCAGCCATAGCCGACGCTGCCGCCGACGTAGAGCCCGTGCCAGATCGGCGATGGCGGCGGTTGCCAGGCGGGCTCCGAGACCCACGACGACTCGGCCGCTGCCGGTTTGTGAGCCTTTGCTCCGGATGATTTGGTCTTGCCGCCGCCTTCGGCGACGGCGTGCGGCGCGGTGGCGAGGGCGCAGACGATCGCAAGCGCGATGCGGCACGTGGTGGTCGAGATGGTCATAATCGGGCGCTCCGAGGCAAGAGCCACGCCCGCTCGCCGAACCGCGACACGCACGAAGCGTGTCGGCGAAACGGCCCCCGGCCGGCATGGCGCGTTGACAGCACCTCCCCCGCTGGTCATATGCCGCGAACGATGCGGCGCGGTGTCGGCCGCTATACGGCCAGACGAAGGCAATGATGTATGGAAATCAGTTTGTTATGCGCCGTTCTTTGCAATCCGCGAGAGCACAAGAACGGCCGCGTCGGGCGAGCGACGCGGCCGTTGCCGAGAACCGTCGAAGCATCAGGTCGATGCGTCGGTCGAGCTACCGCTTCTGCTGGTTGGGTCGATCGGGCCTCGGCGTCGACGGGCAGTAGATGTCATGACGGCCGCCGCCGGGTTGACGAATGCAGTTGCTTCCCGCCGCTGCCCCGTTGCTCGTCGCCACCATTCCGGCGGCCATCGTCAGGACCGTGAGGGCCGCGACGGGCACGGCCAAGGCAATCTTTGCAATCATTCGTGGTGCTCCTTCAGTTGCTGCTGTCCGGCGAACGCTTGTCTTGAACTGCGTTCGTCGGACTGAGACCTAACAGGAGCAGGCGCGCGCCGATGTTCTCCGTGAAACATCGGGCGCGTCAGGAACGGTCGTCAGAACATCGCCGGGTGGACGCGGTCCGGCGGCGCATGGCCGTCGACGAACGTCTTGATGTTGATGATGACCTTTTCGCCCATGTCGACGCGGCCCTCGATGGTGGCCGAGCCCATGTGCGGCAGCGCCACGACGCGCTCGGAGGCGAGCAGCTTCGGGTTGATGGCCGGCTCGTGCTCGAACACGTCGAGGCCGGCGCCAGCGATGCCGCCCGCCTCGATGATACGCGCCAGCTCGTTCTCGTCGATCACCTCGCCGCGCGCGGTGTTGACGATGTACGCCGTCGGCTTCAGCAGCTTGAGACGGCGGGCCGAGAGCAGGTGATAGGTCGCCGGAGTGTGCGGGCAGTTCACCGAGACGATGTCCATGCGCGACAGCATCTGGTCGAGGCTTTCCCAGTACGTCGCCTCCAGCTCCTGCTCGATCTCGGAATGGACGCGGCGGCGGTTGTGATAATGGATCTGCAGGCCGAACGCCTTGGCGCGCCGCGCGACGGCGGTGCCGATGCGGCCCATGCCGATGATGCCGAGGCGCTTGCCCGAGATGCGGTGGCCGAGCATCCAGGTCGGCGACCAGCCGGCCCAATGGTTCTTCGGGTCCTTGAGGTAGTTGGTCGCTTCGGCGAGGCGGCGCGGCACCGCGAGCATCAGCGCCATGGTCATGTCGGCGGTATCCTCGGTGAGGACGCCGGGCGTGTTGGTGACGACGATCGAGCGGTTGCGCGCGGTATCGAGGTCGATGTTGTCGACGCCGGTGCCGAAGTTGGCGATCAGCCGCAGGTTCGGTCCGGCCTGGCTGATGACGGCGCGATCGATGCGATCGGTCACGGTCGGTACCAGTACGTCGGCGTCCTTCACGGCCGCGACCAGCTCGGCCTGCGTCATCGGACGATCATCGGAGTTGAGGCGGGTTTCGAACAGCTCGCGCAGGCGCGTCTCGACGACGTCGGGCAGCTTGCGCGTGACGATGACCAGCGGCTTCTTCGTGGGTTGCGGCATTCTGTCTTTCCGGTTCTCTCGTGGTCCGGCGGAAGCCTCGCGGGCGGTCCGGGCCGGGTGTCGTCAGTCGGTAAATCGACGCGGGGGCGCCAGCGCATGGGCCGGTGCCTCGATCACGGCGACGTTGGGGGGAGGAAGTTCGACGGTCGGCTTTCTCGGTTCGGTAGCAACACTTCCCGACGTGTCTAACAGATGGCCTTGGCGATGACAAAGTGGCGATTAGGGATTAGATGCGGTCGCGGCGGAGGGAAAAGCCGAGTGGCGGACTTGAGCTATCTTCGATCGGGCCGGAGCGGATCGCGGCGCGTGGCGGCGCGGCCGGGGCGCAGGCCGGGCGCTGGCGGGCTGGCGGCGTTCGCCGTGCTGGCGATTCTGACGCAACCCGTGCGTGCGGCGGGAGAGACCGCGGCGGCCGCGCAGGCCGATCTGTCGGGTGCGACGCCGCTGCCCGGCCGCGGTGCCAGCGGTTTGGCGCTGCCGCGCTACGTCAGCCTGAAATCGGACCGCGTCAACCTGCGCTCCGGCCCGGGGACGGACTATCCGACCTCGTGGGTGTATCGCCGCGAGATCGGAAGAGCACACGTCTGAACTCCAGTCAC
>CALFEM010000073.1 GCA_937950105.1 uncultured Alphaproteobacteria bacterium
ACGAGATGCCTAAGTGACTGGAGTTCAGACGTGTGCTCTTCCGATCTCACCGGTCGCGAGCGCGGTGCTCTTCCACTTCACCTTGCCGCCGTCGAGCACGAGCGGCTTGAAGAACAGCCGCTGCGCAAGAGCTGCCGATCCCGATGCGGCGACCATGAACGATGCCGCCGCCAGCAGTACCGATGTCCTCAGAATGCCCCGCAACGGTGCCCCCTCCGAAACCGCGACGGAGGCTAGTTGCGCGATGCCTCGATGACAACCATGCGAAGGTCGACAAATGCGCGCAGGCGCCGGGCAGTTTTTCCCGTCGCGAGGCAATGCAGTGAGTTGCCGGCCCGGGAGGCAAAGGCCGCGCGCTGAATTGCCGTCAGGTGTGGACCTGGAACCACGCTTTCGGTACGCGGACCTTGGCCGCCGTGAGGTCTTCGCGAATCGCCTTGAACGAGGCATGCCGTAGCAATCGGTCGGCGGTGACAGCGCGATAGGCGACCTCGACGACGAGGCGCGGCTCGACCCAGCGCACGCCGCGGGCTTGCGGAGCAGTGATCGGCTTCGTCAGTGGCGAGGATATTCGACGCAAGGGCTGCAGTGCGTCCCACAACTCACCCGCGATGCGCTGCGTGAAGCCCGTGCCGACACGTCCGACGTAGGACAGACTTCCGTCGTGCCAGCCGGCAAGGACCAGCGCGCCGACCGTCTCGCGCGCGCCCTTGGAATCGAGATACCCGACGACGATGAACTCGTCCGATTGCAGGCATTTGGCTTTCAGCCAGTCACCGTTGCGACCCGAGCGGTACGGACGATCGAGGCGTTTGGAGACGATACCTTCGAGCCCGAGCTTGCAGACCTCCATGAGCATGCCGGGGCCGTCCGCGACGAGATGCTCGCTGTAGCGCAGTGGTGTGCCGACAGCCGCCGGGGCGATGATGCGCGCGAGCCGCGACTTGCGTTCGGACAGCGGCAACGATCTCAGGTCTTCGCCGTCGAGGAACAGCAGATCGAAGGCGACATAGGCGATTTCGGCGGCGCGCTCGTGCTTCAGGGCGGCGACCAGACGGGCGAAGCTCGACGCACCTCGCTCGTCCTCGACGATGGCTTCGCCATCGATCAGCGCCGACGTGACGCCGACCTCGCCGAGTGCGCGCGCGATGCCGGTGAAGCGAACGGTCCAGTCGAGACCCTGGCGCGTCGACAGCTTCACGCGGTCGTTTTCGATACGGGCTTGCAGGCGATAGCCGTCGAACTTGATCTCGTGCACCCAATCCGCGCCCGACGGTGGTGTCGCGACCGCAGCGGCGAGACACGGTGGCACGTAATCGGGCGTTGGAGTGGCGCGCCGGGAAGCTCGCGGCCTTCGCGTCGTCGGATTTCGCGTCGTCATGCGGAACCGCCAGCGAGCTTCACCATGGCAGCGCGCAGCGAGCGCGCCGACTCTGCGTAATCGCTCCAGGCGCGTGACTTCATCATCAGCCCCGGCACCGTGTGAACTGTGAAGCGCCTGGGATCGAGGGATGCGCGCACCTGGCTCCACGTCAGCGGCATGGATACCGTCGCGCCGGAACGCGCGCGCGGTGACAGCGGTGCGACGGCTGTCGCCATGCGATCGTTGCGCAGGTAGTCGAGGAAGATGCGGCCCTTGCGCAGGCTCTTCGTCATTTTGGTGAGGTAGAGGTGCGGGCTTTCGTCGGCCATCGCCGCGCACACGGTTTGCGCAAAGAGCTTGGCTTCGTCCCAGCCGATGTTGTCGTCGGGCTTCACCTCGACCGGTGTGACGACGTGCAAACCTTTGCCGCCGGTGGTCTTGCAGAAGGCGACGAGACCGAGCGCTTCGAGCCGCTCGCGCATGTCCCTGGCGGCCTCGACGACGCGCGCGAACGGCACGTCGGGAGCCGGGTCGAGATCGAACACGAGGCGGCCTGGAATCTCGGGCGCGCCCTCGCGGCAGTTCCAAGGATGAAACTCGAGCGCGGCGAGTTGCGCCATGGCGACCAGCCCCTCGACGCTATCGATCTGCAGATAGGGCTCGTGATCGCCGCGTACTTCGACCGTGGTCACGAGCGGCGAAGTGCCCTTCATGGCGTGGCGCTGGAAGAACTGCTCGTCCGCGATGCCATCCGGCGCGCGCACGATCGAGCAGGGGCGGCCGGCAATGTGCGCGATCATCCACGGGCCGACGCTGGCGACGTATTCGGCGAGATCGAGCTTCGTTACCGCCGCCGCGTCCGCTGTCGCGGGCCACAGCACCTTCTGGGGGTTCGAGATGACGACCCCGAGCACGCGGTTGCCGTTCGCCTTCACGCGCGCGACGGGGGCACTGCGCAGGGTCTTCGCGGGCGGTGGCGCGGAACCAATGGCGGAGCCCCGCGGCTCGTCGCGCTTTCCGTCGCGCTTCGCCGTCGACCACACCGCGCCCGCCGGAAACTTGATGCCGCGCTTCGCTTTCGCGTCCATGAACGCGCTTGGTGCCTTGCCCTTGCCGGCGGCGATCTCGGCCATGCTGCGACCTGATGCGACGGAGCGATCGAGCCCCAGGACGCCTTCGCCGTCGCCGGCCTTGGCCCAGTCGTCGGCATGCTTGATGAGCAGCCAGTTGTTGCGGTTGCCGCCGTCGCGGTCGCGCTTCATGCGCACGAGAACGAAGCTGCCGTTGAGCTTCTCGCCGGAAAGCACGAACTTCAGCTCGCCCTTGCGCAGCGCGTCGTCGGCGGTGTCCCCGCCCATGGGAAGCCAGTAGCCGCGATCCCAGATCATCACCGTGCCGCCGCCGTATTCGCCCTTCGGGATGGTGCCCTCGAAGTCACCGTAGTCGAGCGGATGGTCTTCGACCTCGACCGCGAGGCGTTTCTCGGCCGGGTCGAGCGACGGACCGCGCGTCACCGCCCACGAGCGGAACGTATCACCCACCTCGAGACGGAGATCGTAGTGCAGGCGCGTTGCGGCGTGCTTCTGAATGACAAAGCGTGGATGCTCGGCCGGTGCGATCCGCTTGTCGCCACGCGGCTCGGGCGTCCGCGTGAAATCTCGCTTTGCAAGATAGTCCGATTTCGCTTGTGGCTTCGCGGGCGCCATGGCGGGCTCCGGACATGCTCACGCTGCGCAAGTCGCGGTCGCGGCATCGCGTGATGCGGTGGCGGCGGTCTATGCCTGTTTCTTGGTGCGGCTCGACTTAGGCTTGGCTGCGCCCTTGCCCGCAGCCGACTTGCCGCCGCCGTTACCCGACGGGGCGGGGCCCTGGCCGACGCTGCGTTTCAACGCCTCCATGAGATCGACGACGTTGGCGCCCTTCGGCCGCGATGCATCCTCGTGCGGGGCGATGATCTTGTGGCCCTTGAGCTTGTCCTGCACCAGCTGCTTCAGCGCTTCCTGATAGCGGTCGGTATAGCTTTCCGGTTTGAACGGCGCGCTCTTCTTGGTGATGAGTTGCGTCGCGAGTTCGATCATTTCCTTGTCGGGTTTGGCGCTCGGCACCTCGTCGAAGAAGTCTGCCGGATCACGCAGTTCTTCCGCGTAGCGCAGCATCTCCATGACGAGCCCGTCCTCGAGCGGTGCGACGGCGACAAGCCACTCGCGCCCGCCGATGGTGACCTGTGCAAGGCCGACCTTGCCGGTCTTCCTCAGCGCGTCGCGGATGACGACGTAGCCCTCGCCCGCCAGTGCGTCGGCGGGCGTCATGAAATAGGGGCGCTCGAAATAGCGATAATCGATGTCCTTGGCGTCGACGAACTGCACGAGATCGATGGTCTTCTTGCTCTCGAGCTTGAGCGCGTCGATCTCCTCGGGCTCCATGGTCACGTAGGTATCGGTGTCGACCTCGTAGCCCTTGACGATGTCGCTGCTCTCGATCTTGCCGATGCCCTGCACGACCTTCTCGTAGTTCACCCGCCGGCCCGAGGGCTTGTGGATCTGGCGGAACGAGATCTCACCCTTGCTCTCGACCGCGTTGTAGATTTCGACGGCAATCGAGACGAGGCTGAGGCGGAGGTAGCCTTTCCAGTAGGCTCGGGCTTTCTTGGGCATGACGCGTTTACTCACGGGCACGAGGGGGGCAAGCGGTTCCGAACGCAGGGCAACGCGCTCGGAGGGCCGGAGTTCCACGGCGCGCGGGGCAGCTCCGGAGCGGCGGATACCGAGCGGGTTCCGGCATCGTCTCACAAGCCGCAGGAAAGTCCACGATCGTTGTTGACAACCGTTACGCGAGTCGCCGTCAGGGCCTGGTGCCACCGGAAAGGGAAGCGATTTCTTCAGGGTGCTTCATTCCCCATCAACCTGGCGTGGGACCGAACCGCAACAGGCGTCCGGCGGGCGGACTGTAGCCTGTTCCGCAGGCGGTGCATTGGTATATACTCCCACGTCTGATAATGCCACCGCTCGAGGGATTTTTTCAGCGCGACGGCACGGCGGGGGACTGACATGATTGATTTTATGGATAAATTTCGCCTGTTTGGCCGCGTGGACAGGGCGCGGCTCCGGCACACGGCCAGTGCGCTGACACTTGCGATGCTGATGACGACCGCTCCGGGCCTTGTCGCGACCGCAAAAGCCGAGCCGTCGGTGCAGCAGGTGCTGGACACCCTCGGCCCGATCGCGGGAGCTGACGGCCTGGTCACCGAGACCGAGTTGCGCGGCTGGATAGGGTATCTGGTCGCCAATGATCCAGACCCCGACGCCACCCCGCCGACGTCCGCTCAGATCGACGGGTTGATCGCTTCCATTCCGTCGAGCATCGACGGCTCGGGCACGCGCATCTTTTCGCTCGAGACCATCGTGTTGATGACGGCCCAACAGCAGTTGGCCGAGAATGGCGGCGCCTGGGATGGCAATTCGGAGCCGACGCTGACGCAGGCGGCCGTGATCGCGCAGCAGGCGGCCGGTGCGGACGGCATCCTGACCGAGGCGGAGTTCCGCGCCTGGGCCGCCTCGCTGACCGGCAGCTTTCAGGTGAGTGACGCCGATATCGACAGGGTCGTCGCCGACATCAACGCCGCCGGCGGCACGTTCTCGATCGTGTCGCTGCTCACTCACATCAGCGGTGACGGCGGCGACAACGGCAGCGGGACGGACGTAGGCAACACCGGCGGAACGGACAACGGCGGGCAAAACGGTGGCGGGACCGGCACGGGCGAGCCGACGCTTGCCGAAATCCAGACGATGCTCACGGAGATTGCGGGTGACGACGGTGTCCTCACCGAAGGGGAGTTGCGCCAGTGGGCGATGTCGTTCCCCGAAAGTGTGCGGCCGAGCGAGGCTGATCTCGACCTGCTGATCTCGCGTATCGGTGCAGGCGGTGAACCCTTCACCGTCGCGGCCGTGATGACTGCGATCGGCAACGATCAGGGCGGCGGTGACAACGGCGGCGGCGAGGTCGTCGACAATACCGGCGGCGGGCCGCAGCCCGGCTGGAACTGCAACTTCCTTAGCAACCGCGCCGACTGCCAGAACTCGATCACCGGGCAAGTGTCGGTCAGCGCGACAGGGCCGGGCGCGGCCGTCGCGGCCAGTAACGACGCTGATATCTCGACTTCCGACGACTTCCAGCCGGGCATCGTTCTGCAGATCTGGCCCTACTACGATTCGAATTCAGGCAGTTCGAGCCAAGTCTACGACCATCCCGACATGGCGCTCGTGAACGCGGGCAACATCACGACGGTCGGCTTTGGCGCGCCGGCGATCAACGTCTGGGGAGGCAGTGGCGCAGTCCGCATCGAGAACTCAGGCCATCTGAGCACGGCCGGTGAGAATAGCGGTGGCATCAGCGTGAACACCGGGATGTCCAATCTCGGCGTACCCGGTGGCGACATCACCATCGTCAACTCCGGTAGCATCGTCACCGGTCCGGGCAGCGCTGCAATCTTCGCGCAATCGGGCAGTTGGAACGATGGCGGCGACATCACCATTACCAACTCGGGCACCATCCAGTCGCAAGGGTGGGCGGCGATCGCCGCGCGAAGCGCAGGCGGCGACATTTCAGTCACCAACAGCGGCAACCTCAACTCCTTCGCTGAGTGGGCGGTCATAGGCGTGCGCACCGAGGGCGGCTCGGCGGTCGCCACCAACAGCGGGATGATCAGTGTTTCGGGCGTTGGCGCAGGCGGCATCTCTGTCGATGCGGAAGAAGGTCCGGTCGAGACGGGTCGCGCTCATCCGCATCAGACCGCCGACATCAACAACTCGGGCAACATCAATCTGCTCGGCGAGGAGCAGAACGGGCTCGAGGCGTATGCCTTCAACGGTCAGGCCACTGTGGTCAACAGCGGCCAAATCTCGTCGTTGCAGTATTGGGCGACGGGCATCTCGATCGATTCCGGCCGCGAGGATACGAACACCGGCGCGGCAACCGTGATCCACTCCGGAAACATTTCGCTCTCCGGAAACCGCTCGACCGGCATCCAGGCATCTACTCCGCGCGGTACGGTCAACGTGCAGAACCGCGGTACGGTGCGCGCCACCGGTGCCGACAGTATCGGCATCTTCACCGTCGGCGTGTTCGGCGGCTCGGCGCTCGTCAACAACGACGGCGGCGCCATCGTCGGCGGTACCGGCGCCACCACGTTCGCTTCTCAGAGCGCAAGCGGCGAGGGCGATGGCACGGCCTTCACCGGCAGCGCCGGCATCCTGATGCTCGGCTCCGACATCAACACGATCTACAACACCGGCACCATCACGTCCCTGAACGGGCAAGCCATCGCCACCTTCGAGGGGGCGCTCACGATCTATGAGTGGGACGACGAGCAGCAGGTGGAAGTTCCCTTCGTGCTAGACATTCCGGTGGCCGACACGACGATCTACAACCGCGCCGGCGGCGTCGTCGACGGCGACATCCGGCTCGGCTCGGGTGACGACCGCATCTTCAACTCCGGCCGCATCACCGGCGACATCGACATGGCTGGCGGTACCAACCTGCTGGAGAACGCGGCGGGCGGTATCCTGACCGGCAGCTCGATCATCGTCGGTGCCGGCAACACCTTCAGTAACGCCGGCACGCTGTCGCCGGGCGGCACCGGCGTCATTGCCGAGACCATCGTCGTCGGCAACTTCGTGCAGACGTCGACCGGCCGCATGGTCATCGACATCAACGAGACCGCGGGCATCCGCAACGACGCCATCAACGTGTCGGGCACGGCGACGCTGGCCGGCACCGTCACGCCGAACGTCATCGACCTGAACGAGGTGGTGCAGAGCGAATACCGCATCCTCACGTCGCAGGGCCTGACAGACAACGGCATCGTCGCCAACCCGGCAGAGGTGCAGGTCACGGATACCATCGGTTACGACTTCTCGCTGGAGCAGCGCGCCAACGATCTCTACCTGTTGGCCGAGCAGCAGCGCACGGCCAGCCAGATCGCGGCCGAAGCGGCGGCGTCCGGCGCGGGGGGCGCGGGGGCGCAGAACCTGGCCTCGCTCGGCGGCGCGCTCGAGAGCCTCGAGCAAAGCGACGACGAGAGCAGCAAGGTCGTGCTCAACGCCATCCGGCTGCAGGACGGTCCGGCCAGTGCCGCGAAGGTGATGGATCGCATCATCCCGCAGCAGCAGGGCGGCACCGCCGGCAGCGCCTCGCGCTCCGGCGCGTCGTTCGGCAACGCCATGCTGAGCTGCGCCACGCGCGACGGCGAATATGCCTACACCCGCGAGGGCAAGTGCTACTATGCCAAGCTCACCGTGCGCCGCCTCGATCACGACGCCAGCAGCGGCAGCGCCGGCGTCCGCGAGACCGGCACCGAGGCCATGGGCGGCATCCAGTTCGACATTGGCGGCGAGCGCCGGCTCGGCCTCGCTTTCGGCTACGAGGACATCGACGCCAAGGCGTTCAGCACGGCGCAGTCCCTCGGCTCGAGCGAGGGGCAGCGCTTCCAGGGCGGCCTCGTGCTCAAGGACCAGTGGGGCCCGTTCAACGCCTACCTCAACCTCACCGGCAACTACACGGACCTCGACAACAAGCGCTTCGTCAATCTCGGCGGATTCACCAACGCGCTGTCCGAGCAGGAGGTGATGTCGGGCCTGATCAAGCTGCGCCTCAGCTATCTGCGCGACATGGGACCGTGGTACGTGAAGCCGCTGGTCGACGTCGGCGCCAGCTACATCCATCTCGGCGGCTACACCGAAACGGGCGCGGGCGGCTTCAACCTGACCGTCGCCTCTGCCGACAAGTGGCTGTTCTCGGTGATGCCGGGCCTCGAGATCGGTGGCGAAATGCGCGATGGCGGCGGCACCATCTGGCGGCCCTACATCCGCGCCGGCGTGACGCTCTACAACGACGACGGTTTGAGCATCAACGCGCGCTTCGCCGACGCGGCGGCCGCGGCGTCCGGCTTCAACGTGGCGACGCAACTCGACACGGTCTACGCCGACATCGACACCGGCATGCACGTGCTGACGGCGAGCGGTCTCAACCTGCGCTTCAACTACGAGGGCCGCTTCGGCGAGAGCACCCGCCAGCACGCAGGCACAGTCAAGCTCAGCGTCCCGTACTGATCGCGCCGATCGGACGACTTCTGGATCGGAATCTGCGGCCGCCCTCCGGGCGGCCGCATCCTTTTGCGATCGTTGCGATAGTAGGGAAGCGAAGGCTCGGAATTCGCCGTGAGGCCTTGGCGAGAGAAATGCCAGATCGCGCGCCGCAGATACGGTTCTCGCGAAAATCGCCGGGCCTCGAACGGCATTTGCCTGCCGAGCGCCGCAATGAGGCGTCTCGCGAGAGAAATGCAGATCGGAAGAGCGTCGTGTAGGGAAAGAGTGTAGATCTCGGTGGTC
>CALFEM010000074.1 GCA_937950105.1 uncultured Alphaproteobacteria bacterium
CGTGGGTCTTGAGTCGCAGATCGCCGAGCTGCGCGAGGCGATGCAGGGCAAGAAATGGCGCAAGCTGAAAATATACCTCTATTGCAACCCGCTCACTGCCGCCAAGATGATCGATTATTCCGACGCCTTCTCGGCCTATCTGCCGTGCCGCATTTCTCTGCTCGAGGACAAGACCGGCAAGCTGTGGCTGTACACGCTCAACATGGACATGATGATCCACGGCGGCAGACCGCTGCCGAAGGACCTCAAGGACGAGGCGGTGGGCGTCAAGAAGATCATGCAGGCGATCCTCGATCGCGGCGCCAAGGGCGACTTCTGACAACGGCCGGCGCGCCGGCAAGCCCGGTCGGATACCTGACCGACCTCGGGTTGGCGAAAACTATACGATTGCGATACAGTAGCAGCCAGGCAGCTGCCGTTTTCGCCATCCCGTCGGGTCGTCGGGCAGTCGGGTGGCCGGTTGGACGGTCGCGTAAATCGTACAGTGGTGCGCGGCCCTCGGTGTGGCCGGACACTCGGCACGTCATACGGAAGGACCGGCTCACGGTGAGCCCGGGCAATACGCTGGTGAATCGAGAGACCGCATGCGGCTGAACAAGGCAACCACCCACGCGATCCGCATGCTGGTCGCGTGCGCCCGGGCCGACGACGAACTGGTCAAGGTTTCGGAGCTTGCGTCAGCCCTCGAACTCAGCCAGCAGAATGCCTTCAAGATCGTGCACCTGCTGTCGCGTGCCGGGTTGGTGAAGGCGACCCGCGGTCGCTACGGTGGCGTGGCGCTCGGGCGGCCGGCCTCGGCCATCCTGGTCGGCGAGGTTGTCGTCGCCATGGAGGAGCTGTCCTACGAGCGCGGCGTCGAAGGTGAGCGCGCTCCGGGCGAGGACCAGCTCGACCTCATCGACGATGCCTTCGCCGCCTTCATCGCCGTGCTCAACGCCACGTCGATCGCCGACATGGTGAAGGCCGAGCGCAAGCCGGTACAAAAGGCGCGCCGCCCGAAGAAGCCCGCAGGCAGGGCGCTGAAGACCGTGCGGGGGCGTGAGGTCCGGCGTTCCGCCTGACCGGTACACACCTGGAGTTGTGGAAAACCGTCGGCCGCCACGCCCGCAAGCGGGGCTGCCGGGTGCATGTTGCGATGCATCAATGTAACTATTCCCTCCGTGCATAATCGATTTGTGTACTGCGGTGTTGTCCGGCCCTTTCAGTAGGGCTAGCGTCCACCCGACTCGCGATTTCGCGCACGCACACAGGCGGAGCTGGATTTGTTCGCAGGGGGCTTCAAACGGCCGCTCAAGCTGCTGACTGAGCTGTCACGCCGCAAGCGGCGGGCTCTGCTGGCCGCGCTCGACCTCGCGATGCTCAGCGGTCTCGTCTACGTGCTGACGGCGTTGCGTTACGGCACGCTGACCCCGTTCGACAGCGCCACCCAGCTCGGTCTGACCTTCATCGGACCTGTGCTCACCGTCCTGACCTTCCTGTTGCTGCGCGTCTACCACATCGTCGCGCGCTACATCGGCCCCGGCGGTGCCGTGCGGCTGGCGAGCTTCGTCGTGCTGTCGGTGTTGATCTGGTCGGCGATCCTGCTGTTCGCCGGGCAGAGCGGCGTACCGCGGACGGTGCTGATTTCCTACATCGTTCTCGGCGCGGCGCTGACCATCGGCATCCGCCTGCTCGCGGCGCCGATGCTGCGCAGCATCGGCATCCATCTCGAGCGTTCGTCGAAAGCCGTCCGCTCCATTCCCGTGCTCATTTACGGTACCGGCGATCTCGCCGTGCAGTTGAGCCGCACCCTCAAGCTGAGCAAAACGCGCGCGCTGGTCGGCTACATCGACGACTCTGCCGCCATGATCGGCCGTCGCATCCTCGGCGCGAAAATCTACAAGCCCGAGCGCATCCCGATGCTGGTTGCGGACTTCGGAGTCGAGGAGATCATCCTCGCGGTCGAGAAGCAATCGCTGTCGGCACGCCGCGCGCTGCTCAGGTCACTGCAGCATTACGGCATCCGCGTGCGCATCGTGCCCGATCTCGAGGATATCGCCACCGGCCGCGTCCAGATCAGCGACCTGCGCGGCGTCGAGGGGCGCGATCTGCTCGGCCGCGAGGAAGTCCCGCCGGACCCGCGTCTGCTGGCCCTTTCGGTCAAGGGCAAGTCGATCCTGGTGACAGGCGCCGGCGGTTCGATCGGCTCGCAGCTCGCGCGCCAGATCGCCGAGCTCGGGCCGAGCCGGCTGGTGCTGCTCGACCATTCCGAAGGCGCGCTCTACGAGATCGAGAAGCAACTGATCGACGCGGCTGGCCGCAATCCCGCGCCGGGCGAGCCGGTCCGCATCGTCACGGTGCTCGGGTCGGTGCTCGACGTTCCGCTGGTAGCGGAGACATTGGCCGGTAACGGCGTGCAGACCGTATTCCACGCAGCAGCTTTCAAGCACGTGCCGATGATCGAGGCGCATCCGTTGCCCGGCGTCGTCAACAACACGCTCGGGACCGAGCTGATGGCGCGCGCGGCCATGGAGGCCGGCGTCGAGCGCTTCATTCTGGTGTCGACCGACAAGGCCGTGCGCCCGACCAGCGTCATGGGCGCCAGCAAGCGGTTTGCCGAGCTGATCCTGCAGGGGTTCGCCCGCGAGTCGAAAGGCACCATCTTCACCGCGGTCCGCTTCGGCAATGTGCTCGACAGCTCAGGCTCGGTGATCCGCCGCTTCCGCGAGCAGATCAACAGCGGCGGTCCAGTCACTGTCACCGATCCCAACGTGGTGCGCTACTTCATGTCGCTCGAGGAAGCGTCGAACCTCGTCATCCAGGCCGCCGGCCTCGCCAGCGGTGGCGACGTGTTCGTCCTCGACATGGGTGAGCCGGTGAAGATCGACGACCTCGCGCGCTCGATGATCCGCCTGATGGGCCTCGACGTGCGCAGCGACGACAATCCCGAGGGTGACATCGAGATCCGCTACACCGGGCTCCGGCCGGGTGAGAAGCTCATCGAGGAACTGCTGATTTCCGAGCACAATGCATCGGGCACCATCCATCCGCGCATCATGCGCTCGCACGAGCCGAGCGTGGAGCCGGCTGTGTTGAAGCGCGAGATCGAAGTGCTGAAGGCGGGTGTGCGCATGCGCGATCGCAGTCTGGTCATCGCCTCGCTCATGCGTCTCGTCGAGGGCTACACACCCGACAGCGTACAGCTGCGCCAACCCGAAGTGGTCGATGAGCGTGTGCTGCACTGATGCCGCGCCGCGCGGGCGTGGCACGGCGGTCGCCGTGACGCTGTCGTTTCGTTCCCGCACTCAGATTTCGCGCTCGGCGCCGAGGGGGCGGCATTACACTCGGCGGCAGCGGTTGGTGACCGCGCAGCCGTCTTCGCCGCATGGCGTGCCATGAAAATCGTCTATCTCGCCAATGTCGACTGGTTCTTCGTCTCGCATTTCCTTCACCTCGCGCAGCGGGCCCGCGACGCGGGCTACCGGGTCGCGATCGCGGCGGAGATCGGCGGCGAGCGTGACCGCCTGGCGGCGCTGGGGTTCGATCTCGTGCCGCTCCCTTCGCGGCGCGGCGGCGTAGTGCCGCGCGGCGTCGGCGAAGCCGCACGCGTGGTCGCGCGCGAGCTGGAGCGCCATCCCGGCGCCTTGCTGCACGGCTTCGGCCTGTTCGGCATCACGGTCGGCGCGCTGGCGCGGCGCAAGACGGGCCATCTCGGCGGCCAAGTCTATACCATCACCGGCCGCGGCTATGCCGCCGTGGCGCCGACCGCGCGCGCGCGCCTCGTGCGCGGCGCCACATCCGGCCTCTGCCGCCGCATCGCCGACGGGCCGCGCACGCGCTGGCTCGCCGAGAACGCCACCGATATCGGCGCCTGCGGACTGGATCGCGCCGTCCGCGAGGGGCGCACGGCGATCGTCGGCGGCGCGGGTATCGATCCGGAGCGTTTCCATGCGATCGCGATGCCGCCTCGTCCGCCGCTGAAATGCGCGCTGGTTGCACGCATGATCTGGTCGAAGGGCATCGACATCGCCGTCGATGCCGTCACCGCCGCGCGCGCCGCGGGCGCGGACGTCGAGCTGACCTTGGTCGGTGGCCTCGATCCGGCCAATCCGCAGGGTTTGAGCGCAACGGACATCGAACGGTTCGCGGCGCGTTCCGGGATCTGCTGGCGCGGGCGCTCGGACGACATTCCCGGCATCTGGCGCGATCATCACCTCGCGCTGCTGCCGTCGCGCGGAGGCGAGGGGTTGCCGAAGTCGCTGATCGAGGCGGCGGCGTGCGGCCGGCCGATCCTGACGACGGCAGTTCCGGGCTGCGCCGAGTTCGCCGCCGCGACGGACGGCTGGACGGTGCCCGCCGATGATGTGTCGGCACTCGCTTCCCGGCTGGTCGAGATCGCGCGCGATCAGGGCCTCGCGGAGCGCGGTGCACACGCGGCGCGCGTCGTCGCCGAGGGCTACACGGAGGCGCATGCCTGGCGGGTCGTCTCGCGTTTCTACGACGAACTGGCGGGGCGGCGATGAAGCGCGCACTCGAAGTCACGGCATCGCTTGCGGGGCTCGTCGTGCTGGCGCCCGTCGCGCTCGCGGTTGCGCTGGCGATCCGTCTCGAGTCGCCGGGGCCTGCGGTGTTCTCTCAGGTCCGCGTCGGTCGCGGCGAGCGGCTGTTTCGCTGCCACAAGTTTCGCTCCATGCGCGTCGGCACGCCGGAGCGCGCCACGCATGACATGGTGCGGTCCGATGTGACGCGCGTCGGCCGCTTCATCCGCAGAAGCAAGCTCGACGAGCTGCCGCAGCTCTGGAACGTGGTGCGCGGCGACATGAGCCTGGTCGGGCCGCGTCCCTGCCTGCCGACGCAGACCGAGCTGATCGCGGCGCGCCGTCAGCGCGGCGTCTACGAGCTTCGTCCCGGCATTACGGGGCTGGCCCAGGTCGAGGGCATCGACATGTCGGCGCCGCAGCGGTTGGCGCGTGTCGATGCGCTGTATCGCTCGCGCGCCAGCCTCAAGCTCGACGCGCTGATCCTGCTGCGGACCTTCGTGCCGCGCGCCAGGACGCGCGCGCCCGCACGCGCTCAATCGAGCTGACCGACGGCGCGCAGCGCTTCCGACATGGCTGCGTGCGCGTAGGCATCCCATGCCGTATCCGAGCTGGCGAGCACCACGTTGCCGAAGCGCTGCTGCACCAGCGCCGTGTCGCGCTCTATGGCGTCGACGTCGTCGTACAGCGAACTCGGCGCATACGAGTAACCGTGTGACCAGCGGTTGACGGTGATGGCCTGGATGTCGCGCTCCGCGTCGAAGCCGCCGCCGCGCAGCATGCCGTCGAGATCGGTGCGAATACGCGTCTCGATCTCGGCGTAGGGTGTATCGAGCAGCCACTGGCGGCCCATGCGCGCCTGCGTGCGTGCGTCGAGCCCCTGGTTCTGGGCGAGCGGCACGTGCACGAGCTGCAGCCCCATCGGCTCGGCGGGCGTCTGCGGAAAGCGGTAGGCGCCCATGCTGACGGGATAGTCGAGCTTGACGGTCGAGAGGAAGCTCTTCGGGCCGGCGATCTTGTGCACGCCGAGGCGGGCGAAGCTCTCCCAGTTGCGCAGCAGAACCTTGGTGTAGAGCAGCGGCGAGCGCACGTTGGACGCAATATGCTCGGCGGCGTTGGCGGGCAGCTCGGGAAAGATGTGCGGGGCGACGACGCCGAAGGTCGCGATCACGCAATGGCGCGCGTTGACGCGACGCAGTTCGCCGCCGCGCACGTAGCCGATGTCGACGCCGCCGCGGGTGTTGCGTATCGCGACCGCGGTCGAATTGAGCCGCAGCCGCACGCGCGCGCCAGATGAGTCGAGCTGCGCATAGTCGAAACGCTGCGTGACGAGATCGTCGATGCTGCCGGCCTGCGCGACGGCCGGGATCAGCGCGCGCACGAGCGCGCGGGCGAGCGTGGCGTTGCCGTCGGGGAAGTGGTGGACATAGGGCTCCTCGCCGTGGCCGCTGTCGAGGTCCTCGGCGATGCCGATCGCCTCGGCGCCGGGGAATCCGTCGGACATGGCGTCCTGCGCGGGGATCGCGTCGACGCCGAGGCCATAGTTGTCGTGCGGGCGCCCTTCGAAGAAGCTCGCCGCCTCCTCCGGCAGATTGCAGACGCCGGTGAGGAAATCGCGATAGCTGATGCGCGAGGTGTGCTTGAGCTTCGTCTCCTTGTCCTGATGTGCGAGATAGTCGCGCGTGCCGGCGAACAGTTCGCCGAGCCCGGCGCGTGTTTCGGGCTTCAACGGGCAGTCGGCAAGGAAAGCGGCGATGTCGCGTGCGTTCGGATTGTCCGGCGCAAACTCGTCGAAGCCGAGCAGCATCGGATCGCCGGTGACGAGACGATCCTGGCCGAAGCTCGCGGCATCGAACCACACGCCGCGCGACAGGCCGAGGCCAGGATAGAGTTTGCGATGGAAAACGCTCTCGTCGTAGAAGCGCTCGGCGTCGATGCCGAGGCTCGACAGCAAAGGAGCGAGTTCGCCCGCATACTTGGTGCGGGGTGACACCATGCTTTCGGAGCCGCCATAGCCGACGATCATGCGCCCGCCGGCGTCGAGTTCGCAGCGCCGCGCGTGGCCGCCGAAGTCGTCATGGTTGTCGAGAACGAGGATGCGTGCGCCCGCATGCTTCTGTGCGTAGGACCACGCGGCGGTGAGGCCGGCCAGACCGCCACCGACCACAACGAGATCGTAGTCCTCGCCGATGGCGATGCGATCGATGTCGTAGCGGCGTCCTTCGCGACCGACGGCGTGCATGATCTCGAAGGCGGCGTCGGTCGAGCCGCGCAGTCCCGTCAAGGCAGGCGGATAGGGTGCCACGCCCTGAGCCGATGCTCGGCGCATGACGAGATCTCGCGGCGCCAGACCGGCCGCGATTGTGAGTGCGATCCCGTCGAGAAAATCCCGCCGCGTAATGCCGCGCCGCATGACTGCCCACTGCGAAACATTGCGGGCAGCATCATTCTGCGACAGGCGCAGTGCTGGCAAGGGAGATTGCTGTTGCGGGCGGCGCGACGAAAGCGGCCCCTCGCGATGGACCTGGAGCATCATCCGATCGCACGGAATCGCCTTCGGCGATTCAGCGGTCGGATAAAGA
>CALFEM010000075.1 GCA_937950105.1 uncultured Alphaproteobacteria bacterium
CGGGCGTCATGCGCACATCCCGGTCGAGGAACACCCCACCCCAGATCGACAACTGATTCCGGTTTGCGCTGAAGGCCATGTAATACGGGTCGCGGACGACATGAATGTAGAGCAGGTTCGGCATCACCGACAGAAGGCGATCGACCACCACGTGGGTGTTGGGTGCCTTCCAGCCCCAAGGCACATCGGCGTTATACGGTATGTGGTCGGGCGCCTGAAGCGTATTGAGACGCTGGCTCAGCCAATCTGCTTCATGCAGAAGTCGGCCAGCATCGGCAAGGCGAACAACACGCTCGAGCGCCGGGTGGCCGGACACATCGCCCCCGGTCATGCGCTGGACGAAAAGGTCGACGAGGTCGGCCAGCGCATCCGGCGGCTCGAGAAGGATGGAGCGGCGCGTGAAGATCAACGTGAACCAGAGATTATCGAGTGCCGCGTTCAGGTCGCTGCCGAGATAGAATCCGCAACCGCGGAGCAGACTGGCAAACACACGTGTGCCACTTCCTCCGAGGCCGCCGACGGCAATCGTTCGCTTTGCCGTTGCCTCGCCCATCTCCGCACCCGGGCTCCATTCGGACAAGTGCCCCCCACAATGTCGCGGACACCACAATCCGAAAAAGTTACAGACTGTCATTCATCTCGCGGATGCGCCGCGCGAGCTGGCTCATGACGGCGAGGGCGAACTCGGGGGCACCGCGTACGAGGCGGATGAACGTCTCGCGATCGACTTCGACCAGTTCGCAGTCCCCCGAAACATCGGCGTTGGCGCTGCGCGGTTCGCCGTCGATCAAGGCCATTTCCCCGAACAGGCCACCGCTGCGCACGCGATCGAGCACCTCGCCGTAGGCGACGATCTCCACTTCGCCCGAAAGCACGACGTACATCGCGCGCGCCTCCTCGCCGGCCGCGAAGACGCGCTCGCCCTTGCCGCGCCGGTCGACGGGCAACCCGAGCCGCACCAACTCGTTGAAGTCGAACTTCGAGGAAATGCCCGCCATGCAGCGTCTCCGGTTGGCTTGCGTCGGCCCGAGCGTATCCGCGCGCTTGTCCTGCGACAACCGTCACAGCCCCGAAAATACGAGAGGGCGGCGGACTTTCGTCCGCCGCCCTCCCTGTTCCGGCCCACCTGCTTCCCGCGCGTAGCCTGTCAGTGTGCATCCGTCGCCGGCTCGTCGAGCGGGATGCCGTCGTCGCGCAGCACCACGTAGATCGCCGGAATCACGATCACCGTCAGCAGCGTCGAGGAAACGAGGCCGAACAGCAGCGAGATGGCGAGACCCTGGAAGATCGGGTCGGTCAGGATGGTCGCCGCGCCGATCATCGCCGCCACCGCCGTCAGCAGGATCGGCTTGAAGCGGATGGCCCCGGCTTCGAGCAGCGTCTAGCGCAGCGACTGGCCCGGACGGCGTCCGTTGCGGATGAAATCGACCAGCAGGATCGAGTTGCGCACGATGATGCCGGCGAGCGCGATGAAGCCGATCATCGAGGTCGCCGAGAAGGGCGCGCCGAACATCCAGTGGCCGATCATGATGCCGATGAGCGTCAGCGGCACCGGCGTCAGGATGACCAGCGGCAGCGCGAAAGAGCCGAACTGCGCGACGACCAGGAAGTAGATGCCGAGGATCGCCACCGCGAAGGCGCCACCCATGTCACGGAACGTCACGTAGGTCACCTCCCACTCGCCGTCCCACAGCAGCACGGGCCTGGAGTCGTCGATCGGCTGGCCGTGATAGGCGATGGTCGGCTTCGGCAGATCGCCCCAGTCGGCCTTCTCGATCGCGTCGGCGACGGCGAACATGCCATAGATGGGCGCTTCGTAGGCGCCGGCCATTTCGCCGAGCACCATCTCCGCCGGGCGCCCGTTGTGACGGAACACCGGGAACGAGGCGCGCTCGCGCTCGAGCTTCACCACGTCGCCGAGTTCGACGATCGAGCGGTTGCCCGGCAGCGCGTTGGCCGGCACCGGCGTCGCCAGCGTGTGGTTGCCGAGCGTGCGCGTCGACTTCGGCAGCGCCACCGCGATCTCGATCGGATGGCGCTGCTCGCCGCGCTGCGAATAGCCGACCGGGATGCCGCGCAGGTACGCCTGGATGGTGTTGTAGACGTCGCTTTCCTCGACCTTGTGGAACTCGAGATTGTCCTGGTCGATGGCAAGGCGCACGCGCTCGTTCGGCTGGCCGAAGCTGTCGTCGACATCGACGATGTAGGGCACCGACTTGAACGCTTCCTTGACCTTCTCGGCGACCTTGCGGCGCGTCTCGGGATCCGGCGCATAGATTTCGGCGAGCAGCGTCGACAGCACCGGCGGACCGGGCGGCACCTCGACCACCTTGATCGACGTTCCGGCCGGCGCCTCGATGCCGGCGAGGCGCGCGCGAACGTCGAGCGCGATGTCGTGGCTGGTGCGCTTCCTTTCGTGCTTCGGCGACAGGTTCACCTGCAGGTCACCAAGCTCGGGCGATGAGCGCAGATAGTAGTGGCGCACGAGGCCGTTGAAGTTGAACGGTTCCGCGGTCCCCGCGTAGGCCTCGATCGAATGCAGCTCGGGAAGCGACGCGATGCGCTCGGACGCGAGCCGAAGCACGCGATCGGTTTCCTCCAGAGACGAGCCTTCGGGGAGATCGACGACCACCTGCAGCTCGCTC
>CALFEM010000076.1 GCA_937950105.1 uncultured Alphaproteobacteria bacterium
CGGCGAGAGGTAGGTCGAGACGTGATACGTCGAATAATTCTGGGCCTGCTCGCCGGCCCGCGCGATCCAGGCGTCCTGTAATTCCCAGTAGCCGTCCTTGAGGGCTCCGGACTTGGCATCGACGCGCTCCTTGAAGCGTCCGTCGCGATCGAACAGGAAGGCCGTGACCGAGGTCAGCTTCAACCCGCGCTCGCTCGCCGCCGCGGCGCTGATGACCGAGGGCCCGTCGGCGCCGTCCTGACGCAGCCATGCCGTCGAGCGGTCCGAGCCGATCAGGTTGCCGTCGCGGCCGAACATTTCCGCGTACACCTGTTCGGCGTGTGTTCTGGCGGTCGCCGCCAACGGATTGTAGGCTGCGACACTGAACGCGCCGATGGTCAGCGCAACCAGGATGCCCGGCCACAGGAAGCGCCAGACCGACATGCCGCTCGCCCGCATGATGGTCAGCTCGCTCTTGCGGGAGAGCATCAGCAGCGCGCCGATCGACCCGACCAGGACCGTGAAGCCGACCAGGAACTCGGTGTAGGAGGGGAGGCGCAACAGCGCGAGCCAGACGAGCTGACGCACCGTGACCGCGCCGTACTTGCCGGAGAGCCGCAGCAACTCGACCATGTCGATCATGAAAATGAGAAGCGCACAGACCGTGAACGCGCCGAGAATGCCGATGAGAAAGCGGCGCGCGACATATCGGTCCAGCGTCGAGAGCCCGGGCAGCATGGCTCAGCCTCCCATGCCCGGTTGTCCGGCGACACGGCGGCGCCACGGCATACGCGCCAACAGCGGCGCGAGCCGGTCGCTCAAGGTGTCGGATACCGAGATGACACGGTGCGGGCGGGCGCCGCGCACCATGAGCACGAGCGCGATCGCAATGGTCAGCAGCGGGATGGCGTAGAGCAGGGGTACGAAACCGGCCTTCAGCGAAGCCAGATTGTTGACGGCGAAGCCGCCGATGCGGATGGCGACCGCGGCGACGAAGGCGAATACGAGCCGCTCGCTGCGGTTCTGGCGCGTCGTCTGCGCCTGTCCTGCCGCGGCCAGCGCCAGCAGCACGAAGGCGATCGGGTAAAGCCAGTTCGAGAAGCGCTCGTGGATCTCGGCGCGGAACTGGCCCTTGAAGCGGAATAGAATGTTCTTGTCGTCCTTCGGGTCCATGAGCTGCCCGAGGTAGCGCTCGCGCGGCTTCAGGAACATGTCGCCCGACGCCTTTTTCTCGAAGCCGTCCAGGTTGACGATGTACTTGTCGAAGACGACGATCTCGCTCGCCGTGTCGGTGCCGGAGCGCTGCAGGATGTGGCCGTCGGTCATGATCAGGAAGGCGTCGTCCTCCTGTTTCACGATGACGCCCTTCTCGGCGAGATAGGAGCGCGATTCCTTGGCGTTGCGGTTGTCGTTGATGAGCAGGCCGAGCAGCTCGCCGGTGGCCGTGCGCTCACGGATATGGAATGTCAGGTTGGTTTCCGGGCTCGAGAAGCGGCCCGGCTGCACCACCTGCTGCAACAGGTCGGCGCGGGCCTGCAGGATATAGGCCCGCAGCTGCTGCAGGCTCCACGGCTGGCCGACGTGGTTCACGAACGACACGGCCGCCGCGACCATCAGGGCGAGCAGGACCAGTGGCCGCGCGATGACGAAGATCGAGCCCCCCGCCGCGTTCATGACGATCAACTCGCTGTCGCCACCGAGCCGGTTGAGGGTGTGCAGCGTGGCGATGAGGAGGGCGAACGGCGCGATCACCGCAAGCAGGTTCGGCAGTGCCAGCGTCGTCATCTTGAACAGCGTGAAGACGTCCTGGCCCTGCGAGGTGACGACGTCGAGCTGCTTCAGGGCGAGCGCGATCCACACGATACCGCCGAGCGACATCAGGATCATCGACAGCGCGCCTGCCGCCTGACGGAAAATATAGCGCCCGAACAGCTTCATCGTCCCCCGAACGCCGGCGCCCATGCCGTTGCCCGTGCGTTCCCACGCCCCCGCGGAATCGCATGTCCCTTCGTGGGTGACATAGCACGGTGGCCGAAATTCGGCCCGGCTGGCCGGAGCAGCGACCCGGCAGGGACCATCCGCAACTTGATGGCGCCGGCCGAGAGCGGGCCGATGCCGTTGTGCTCCCCGGCAAAATAGACCGGCGTGCGCGCCGGCCACCCTTGAACCTTGGGGGCGAGGAGATCGGAAGAGCACACGTCTGAACTCCAGTCACTTAGGCATCTCG
>CALFEM010000077.1 GCA_937950105.1 uncultured Alphaproteobacteria bacterium
TCGACACCCGCAACGCCTACGAGTTCGCCATCGGCACGTTCGCCGGGGCCGAGGATCCCGGCACGCGCTCGTTCCGCCAGTTTCCCGAGTGGATGAAAGAACGGCTCGCAGGGGGGCGTCGGCCCGAGCGCATCGCCATGTTCTGCACGGGCGGCATCCGTTGCGAGAAGGCGACCGCCTTCGTGCGCCAGCTCGGCATCGACGAGGTCTATCACCTGAAGGGCGGCGTGCTCGCCTACCTCGAGCAGGTGCCGGCGGCGGAGAGCCTGTGGCAGGGCGAGTGCTACGTGTTCGACGATCGCGTTTCGGTCGGGCACGGGCTCGCTCAGGGCGCGCATCAGCTGTGCCACGCCTGCGGGGCGCCGGTGCGGGCGGAGAATGGCGAGGGGGGCGGCTACGCGCCGCCGGGCCGCTGCGGCTGCGGGCGTTAGGTCGCGCCGCCCTTTGGCGCGCGCTTTCGCTGGATGCGTCGTCATCCCGACGCAGGTCGGGACCCACGTCAGGCTCCAGGCCTGCGACGCATGAAACTTGGGAAAGCTTCGCCGCGGTTGATCTTCCCTCCCCCTTTGCAAGTCGCTGAAGCTTACGGAGGTCCCGGCCTTCGCCGGGATGACGTCCGGATTGGAGCGAACTTGTGCTCGGCTGGTCTGTAGAGGAGCCACGGCGGGCGCGTGTTCCGGCACGCTCTCCCCATGCGAGTGCAGGGCATGGGGAGAGCGAATGAGCCGCTACGCCGCCTTGCCCTCGGCCTCGCCGGCGAAGCGTCCGTAGAACGTCTCGCCCTTCGCCGCGATATCGCGCAGCAGGGCCGGCGCCGCGTAGCGATCACCGAACTTTGCCGCGAGCCGATCGCAATCGGCGAGGAACCGCGCCGGCCCGATGGTGTCGATGTAGGAAATCGGCCCGCCCGTCCACGGCGCGAAGCCCCAGCCGAAGATGGCCCCGACGTCGACCTCGCGCACGTCTTCGACGACGCCATCGGCGAGCGCCCGCACCGCTTCCACCGCCTGCACGGTGAGGTATCGCGTCTTCAGCTCCTCGACGTCCGGCTGCACGGCGGCGACCGGGAACAGCTCGGCGAGGCCCGGCCAGAGCCGCTTCTTGCCGTTGCTCTTACCGTCGGCGCCGCGCTCGGGGTACTCATAGAAGCCCTTCGACGCCTTGCGCCCCAGCCGGCCGAGCCGCACCACCATGTCCTCGATGCGGGCTTCCGCCGGGTGCTCCCTGTAGGCGGCGCCGAGCGCGGCTTTCGTGGTCTTGGCGATCTTGACGCCGAGGTCGAGCGCCGTCTCGTCGTTCAGGGCCAGCGGTCCGACCGGCATGCCGATCATGCGCGCGGCGTTCTCGATCAGCGCCGGCTTGACGCCCTCGGCCAGCATGTAATGCGCTTCCTCGATGTAACGGAGCACGCAGCGGTTGGCGTAGAAGAAGCGTGCGTCGTTGACGACGATCGGCGTCTTCTTCATCTGGCGCACGAAATCGAGCGCGCGGGCCAGCGCCGCGTCGCCGGTCTTCTTGCCCTTGATGATCTCGACCAGCGGCATTTTCTCGACGGGGGAGAAGAAGTGGATGCCGATGAAGCGCTCCGGGCGCTTCGAGCGCTCGGCAAGGTCGCTGATCGGGATGGTCGAGGTGTTGGAGGCGAAGACCGCCGTCTCGGGCAGATGCTGCTCCGCCGCCTCGATGACCTGGCGCTTGACGTCCGGGTGCTCGAACACGGCTTCGACGACGAGATCGCAGCCGGCGAGTTTCGAATAGTCGGCCGTGGTGGTGATGCGGGCCAGCAGTTCGCGCGCCCTGGTCTCGGTCATGCGGCCCTTGGCGACGCGACCCATCGCTTCCTTTTCGGCGTGGGCCTTGGCCTTGGCGGCGCCTTCCTCGGTCTGGTCGAGCACCACGACTTCGATGCCGGCCCCGGCCGCGACGTTGGCGATGCCGGCGCCCATGAAGCCGCCGCCGAGTACGCCGAGCTTCTTCACGCTCATGTCCGGCACGTCGTGCGGGCGATGCGCGCCCTTCTCGAGCGCCTGCTTCGACACGAACAGCGAGCGGATCATGTTCTTCGACTGCGGCGACAGCACCAGCTTGGTGAAGTATCCGGTCTCGATCTTGAGCGCGGCGTCGAAGGGCACCTGCACGCCCTCGTAGACGGCCGAGAGGATCGCCTTCGGTGCTTCGTAGAGGCCGTAGCTGTTCTTGCGGATCATGGCGCCGCCGCCCATGAACACGGGGAAGCCGGTCGGTGTCTGCGGCCCGCCACCCGGCAGCTTGTACTTCGGCTGATCCCATGCGGGCAGGAACGAGGCGGTCGCCTTTTTGTCGCCGGCGGCCCTGGCGGCGCGATAGCGCTCGCCCTCGGCGATGTTGGCTTTCACCCAGGTCTTCGCGGCTTCGACGATTTCGCCTGCCGGCACCACCTGCTGCACGAGGCCCATTTTCAGCGCTTCTGCGGGAGCGAGCGACTTGCCCTCCATGAGCAGCGGCGCGGCGGTCATCACGCCGACCATGCGCACGCTGCGCTGCGTGCCGCCCGCGCCAGGCATGAGGCCGAGCTTCACTTCGGGCAGGCCGAGCTGGGCCTTGTCGTTGGCGGCGATCACGCGATGATGCGTGGCGAGCACGACCTCGAAGCCGCCGCCGAGCGCGGTGCCGGGCACGGCCGAGGCGACCGGCTTGCCGCACGTCTCGAGCTTGCGCAGCATGGTCTGCAGCGACATGGTCCAGCCGAAGATCTGCTGTGCCGCCGCGACGGGCGCGAGGCCCGCGACCTTCGCCGACCAGCCGCCGAGCATGGCGAGATCGGCGCCGGCGATGAAGTCCTTTTTCGCCGAGGTGACGACGACGCCCTTGATGGCGTCGTTCGAGCAGATCTCGTCGATGGCGCCGCCGTAGTCGCGGATCGAGGCTTCGTCGAGCACGTTCATGGAGCGGCCCGGCATGTCCCAGGTGACGAGAGCGATGCCGTCGGCGTCGATGGCGAGAGTGACGTTCTTCATTGGGGTCTCCCGGAGTATCGGAAGGATCGGTCTTCGTGAGAGGCGCAGGTGCGTTCCGCACGCACTCCGTCATCCCGGCGGAGGCCGGGACCCAGTCACCGGGCCGAGGCTCTCCAACGGCGTGTCTGGGTTCCCGCCTTCGCGGGAATGACGTCGAGCAGGGGCGACGCGGTGCCGGGCTTCACTGTTCGATCCATTGTTCAACTGGTAGCGGCGGCAAAGGACATCACACCCGCTCGATGATGGTGGCGGTGCCCATGCCGGCGCCGATGCAGAGCGTGACCAGCGCGGTGCGCTGGTTGCGTCGCTCCAGTTCGTCGAGCACGGTGCCGAGGATCATGGCGCCGGTGGCGCCGAGCGGGTGGCCCATGGCGATGGCGCCGCCGCACACGTTCATCCGATCGTGCGGAATGTCGAACGCCTGCATGTAGCGCAGCACGACGCTGGCGAAGGCTTCGTTCAGCTCGAACAGGTCGATGTCGCCGATCTGCATGTTGGCGCGCTGGAGGAGCTTGGTCGTCACATCGACCGGGCCGGTCAGCATCAGCGCGGGCTCCGAGCCGATCGAGGTGAAGGCGCGGATGCGGGCGCGCGGCTTCATGCCCTGCGCGGCGCCGGCGTCCTTCGAGCCGAGCAGCACGGCGGCGGCGCCATCGACGATACCGGACGAGTTGCCGGCGTGATGGACGTGCTCGATCTCCTCGAGTTCGGGGTGCTTCTGGATGGCGACCGCGTCGAAGCCGTAGGTGACGCCCATCTCGACGAACGCGGGCTTCAGTGCGCCGAGCGACTGCATGGTGGTATCGCCACGCACCGTCTCGTCGCGATCGAGCAGCACTATGCCGTTCACATCCTTGACCGGGATGACCGACTTGGTGAACCGCCCGTCCGCCCACGATTGGGCCGAGCGCTTCTGGCTCTCGACGGCATAGGCGTCGCAGTCGGCGCGGGTGAAGCCGAACTTGGTGGCGATGAGATCGGCCGAGACGCCCTGCGGCATGAAATACGACGGGATCGAAACGGCCGGATCGACCGGCCAGGCGCCGCCGTCCGACAGCATGGGGACGCGCGACATGCTCTCGACGCCGCCCGCGATCACCATGTCCGATGAACCGGCGGCGATCTGACCGGCGGCCATGTTGATGGCCTCGAGACCGGAGGCGCAGAAGCGATTGATCTGCACGCCGGCCGTCTGGTCGCCATAGCCGGCGGCGAACACGGCGGTGCGGGCGATGTTCATGCCCTGCTCGCCGACCGGCATGACGCAGCCGAGGATGACGTCGTCGACCCTGGCGGTGTCGAGGCCGTTCCTGTCGCGCAGAGCTTCGAGGGTGTGGGCGGCGAGCGAAAGTG
>CALFEM010000078.1 GCA_937950105.1 uncultured Alphaproteobacteria bacterium
GCACCGGCAAGGAGCTGCTCGCGCAGGCCATCCACTCGGCCTCGTCGCGGGCGCGACACCCATTCATTGCGGTCAACGTCGCGGCCATCCCCGAGACCCTGCTCGAGGCCGAGTTCTTCGGCGTCGCGCCCGGCGCCTACACCGGCGCCGACAAGCGCGGCCGCGACGGCAAGTTCAAGCTGGCCGACGGCGGCACGCTGTTCCTCGACGAGATCGGCGACATGCCGCTCGCGCTTCAGGCCAAGCTGCTGCGCGCGCTGCAGGAGCGCGAGTTCGAGCCGCTGGGATCGAACGCGGTCACGCGCTTCGACGCAAGGGTGATCGCCGCCAGCAGCATCGACCTGGGCCAGTTGGTGGAGCAGGGGCGCTTTCGCGCCGACCTGTACTACCGGCTCAACGTGCTGCCGATCCGCCTGCCGCCGCTGCGCGAGCGCATCGAGGACCTCGAGCCGCTGTGCGAGCACCTGCTCGAGCAGATCGCGCTCGACAACGAGATGCAGCCCAAGGAGATCGACCGCGAGGCCATCGACGCGCTGGCGCGCCTGCCCTGGAAGGGCAACGTGCGCGAGCTGCGCAACGTGCTCGAGCGGGCCTGCTCGCTGTGGGACGGCATCCGGCTCACGCTCGATGCGTTCCGGGAGGTGGTGCCGGAGCTGGAGGCGGTGGCGGTCGCAGATCCGGGTGCGGCGCAGATGACGTCAGCAGCGCCACGCGTTGGTCTGGCGCCAGTCGCGAACGATGTCGCGGGGCTCGTCGCCCATGACAGCGCGATCGCAACGGAGGTGCCCGTTGTGCTCGGCGCATCCGGCGCATCCGGTGCGTCCAACTCATCCGACGCAGCCGACGCAGCCGACGCGCCGCTGCCCGAGCGCATCGCGCAGCTCGAGCGCGCCGCGATCCGCGCTGCGCTCGTCGCCACCGGCGGCAACCGCGTGCAGGCCGCGAAGCGACTGGGCATCGCGCGGGCCACGCTGTACCATAAGCTCGAGCAGTATCCGGAGCTCGCGACCGCGCCGTCGCGCTGAGCCGCGCGGCGGCTTCGCGTTGCGAATGCACTGCGTAGCGCCGCGGCGCCTTCGCGTTCCGAAGCCCGCGCGCATCGGTTCGATTTCTCCGAATCCGGAATCGCCGTCCACGACCTGCTGCCTACACTCGGGTCGGAGACCGGCGCGCTTGATGGGGCGCAGGCGCCGAGCCGGGAAGCATTCGCCCCGAACCGAGGAGAAGACCATGGCAGGTGTTGGCACCGAGAAGCTGTTCGAGAACGACAAGGTGATCGTCTGGAACTTCGTGCTCGAGCCCGGCGAGCAAACGCCGATCCACACGCACGAGCACGAGTACATGTGGTACGCGATCGAGGGTTCGTCGCTGCAGGTCTTCGACGACCAGGGCAAGGACCTCGGCACGCTGCCCGTGCCCACCGGCACCGTCTACCAGCTCAAGCTCGAGGACGGCCACCTCGAGGTGGTGTCCGAGACCGCGAAGGGCGCCCGCGTGCCGGTCACGCACAGCGCGAAGAACGTGGGCCCCACGCGCTACCGCGAGATCCTGGTCGAGTGGAAGAAGTGAGCTGAAGCAGCCGGCGATCGCCCGCCCACCGTCTGACGTCAGTCAAGGGGGGCTGCGATCGCCGCGGGCGACACTGGATCGCATGTCATGGCTAGGCGCCGGAGGCGTCGACGATGAGGAACATCAAGCTCGCCCTGACTGCCGTCCTGTTGGCGCTGTTGCTCCTGTGGTGGCTCGGCGACCCGGCGGCGGACACGCTGCCCGCCAACTGGCTGGGCTGGCGGAACCTGTTGGTGCAGGCCACCGGCGTGCTCGCCATCGGCGCGATGAGCCTTGCGCTGGTGCTGGCCTTGCGCCCGGTGGCGCTCGAGCCCTGGCTCGGCGGGCTCGACAAGATGTATCGGCTGCACAAGTGGCTGGGCATCGCGGCGCTGGCGGCCGCGATCGCGCACTGGCTGCTGGCGAACGGCCCGAAGTGGCTGGTCGGCGCGGGCCTCGTCGAGCGTCCGCAGCGCGGGGCCCGGCCTGCGCTGCCCGAAGGCTCCCTGCAGCAGGCGCTGGCCCAGTGGCGCGGGCTGGCCGAGGACATGGGCGAGTGGGCCTTCTACGCCGCCGTGGTGTTGATCGTGCTCGCGCTCTGGAAGCGCTTCCCGTATCGGACCTTCCTGCGCACGCATCGCTGGCTGGGCCTGGCCTACCTCGTGCTGGCCTTCCACTCCGTGGTGCTGCTGACCTATGCGTCGTGGGCCGGCGTGCTCGGTATCGCCCTGGGCGCGATGCTGCTGGCCGGCAGCTTCGCCGCGGTCCGCGCGCTGCTGCGGCGGGTGGGCGTCGATCGGCGGGTCGTCGGCGAGATCGCGAAGGTCATCCGCCACGACGCGCTCGACGTGGTCGAGCTGGTGGTCGCGCTGCAGGGACGCTGGCCGGGCCACGCCGCAGGCCAGTTCGCCTTCCTCACGCTCGACCGCAAGGAAGGCGCGCATCCGTTCACGATCACCTCGGCCTGGGCCGGCGACGGCCGGATCGATTTCGTCATCAAGGGCATCGGCGACTACACGCGCACGCTGCGCGATCGGGTGCACGTCGGCGACCCGGTCGTCGTGGAGGGGCCCTACGGGCGCTTCGACTTCGAGAGCAGCGCCGGGCGCCAGGTCTGGATCGGCGCCGGCGTGGGCATCACGCCCTTCATCGCGCGGATGAAGGCCCTGGCGATGAAGCCGGACGGGCGGCGCATCGACCTGTTCCACCCGACGGCCACGCTCGATCCGCACGCAATCGCGCTGATCGAGCGAGACGCCGCGGCCGCCGGCGTGGCGCTGCACGTGCTCTGGGACGAACGTGACGGACGGCTCGACGCCGCGAGGCTTGCTGCCGCGGTGCCGGATTGGCGCGACGCCGATGTCTGGTTCTGCGGGCCAGCGCCCTTCGGCCGGGCGCTGCGACACGACCTCGAGGCGATGGGGCTGCCCGCAGGGCGGTTTCACCAGGAGCTGTTCGAGATGCGGTGACTGCCTGGACGCGAAGTGGCTTTGATGACCGCGAAGGGCGCCCGCGTGCCGGGTGGCCGGCCGGCGCCACTGCTGCTGGAAGGGCGACGATCGGTTCTTCGGCGCCGTCGGTCGGTGCATGATTGGTGCGACATGGTCCTCCCGCTATCACTCGGCTTTCGGGGCGTGGCAGCGTATGCGCCTCCGGGCCTGACTCCGGGAGAAGCCATTGCGCACGAACTACGTGATGATCGACTTCGAGAGCGTCCAGCCCTCGGACCTCGCGCTGCTCGACGCCGAGCACTTCAGGGTAAAGGCGTTCGTCGGCGCCAACCAGACGCGGATCGCAACCGACTTCGCGGAGGCGATGCAGGGGCTCGGCTCGCGAGCCGAGTACGTTCGCATCTCCGGCAGCGGCAGGAACGCCCTCGATTTCCACATCGCCTTCCACATTGGCCTGATTGCGGCGGCGGAACGCGATGTCTTCTTTCACGTGATCTCGAAGGACGCCGGCTTCGACCCGCTGATCACGCACTTGAAGGGTCGGAAAGTGTTTGCCGCGCGGTCGGCTGCCATCGCAGATATCCCGATCCTCAAGGCGCCAGCAGCGGCTCCGCTCTGCGAGCGAACGTCGGCCGTCATAACGGACCTCCAGCGACGCGGCGCGGCAAGGCCGAAGACGGTGCGGACCCTGATGAACACGATCTCGTCGATGTTTCAGAAGCAGCTCGCGGAAGAGGAGGTGCGGACTCTGTTCGAGGGGCTCGTGAACCGCCGCATCGTGCGGGTGGATGGCGAGAGTGTTTCGTACCAGCTCGGGGTGCGCGCAGCATGAGCGAGGTCGTGCAAGGACTGCCTGGATCCGTGAAAGGCGGC
>CALFEM010000079.1 GCA_937950105.1 uncultured Alphaproteobacteria bacterium
GAGATGCCTAAGTGACTGGAGTTCAGACGTGTGCTCTTCCGATCTTCTTGCGGGTTTTGGGGCGTGGCGAGACTTTGCCTGTGTCCAATATTTCCTGCATTGTGACGTTTATTCAGTGCCTTACGCGAAAACGACGACGACGCCGCCGCCTGGAATAACACGTGCCAAACACGTGCCGATCAGGTGCCGTGTAGGCACCAAGCTGGTGCCGAACGGGTTCCGAGAACGCCGCCGATCAGGCGCCGAACAGGGGGACACGTTTCACGCACGCGGCTGTTCGGGGCTCTCCGGCTCTCCGATTTTCAGTGAGGGAGATGGCTGATTGCCCATTCTCTCGGCCGGCATGCGCGCCTCAGTCAGCTTGATGGATACCGAGCTGCTTGGCCGCTACCGCGAGAGGCAGATAAAGGCTCATCGGCGCACTGTTGAAGGCGCTGAATCCGTGATGCCTGTAGAAGGCCGCGGCGGCATGGTCCTTGGCATCGACGACGACGGCGAAAGCCGGTATTTCCGCCAGAAGCGCACGCTCGATCGCATCGACCAGCAGGGCGGCGCCCAGTCCCTTGCCGCGATGCGCTTTTGAAACGGCGAGGCGGCCGATGCGGAAGGCCGGCACCAGCGGATAGCGCGGCAATTTCTTCGCGGTCGCGGCTGCAATGTCGGGCAGCGGGATGCTGCTCGACGCGATCGTGTAGTATCCGGCAACGGAACTCGTCGCCGCCTCGACGGCGACGAAGCAGGCCGAGATCCGGCGCCGGATATCCTGGCCTGCATGGTTCGCGAGATAGCGATCGAGTGCTTCCACGCCGCTCCGAAAGGCCGCTCGATCTTGGGCGTCGGAGAGGGGCTCGACCGCGAACGGCGGCGGAGCCTCGGTCATGGCCGCGCGGGCTTTCGCACAAGGCGGCGATGATGCCCGATCGCCCGTTGCATGGCGGGCGCCAGTGCCGGCGGATTGATCAGCGCATCGGCAAACCGCTGCTGATCCTCGGTCGACAGCTTGAGGACGTCAGCCTCCTCGATCGTCCGGCGCGCCGCCGCACTGGCAGCCGCCACGACGAAATCTGTCAAAGTCCGCCCCTCGATCTCGGCGGCGCGCTTTAACAGCGCATGCACGTCGGCGGGCAGGCGTGCCTCTAGTCTGGATGTGGTTGCGTTGACCATGACGGTATCTATACGGCAAACTGCCGTACAACGCAAGTATCTTCCTTGTTGATCGCCTCGGCTACTCGACGCCGAACCGGCATTAAACCAGCCCCATTCCGGGGTTCTTTGCGACGACATATATTGACCTCGATAGATACTTCTTTTCTGAGGATCCCAGGTTGAGCAACATCACCTACAAGCGCGGACAGGTCGAATGGGCGCTGTGGCGCGCGTTCACGCTGGCGCGCAGCCCCGGCGATGGGCCGCCGCCGATCTTCAAGACGCGCATCAAGCGGCTCCTGGATCTCGACCGTGATCTCGACGCGGCTGCATTCGGCGCTTCTCCGCCCTGCGATTTCGCCTTCGTCGCGCCGGCCGAGGGCGGCAGCGGCGTCGAGGCGCAATACACGGCATTCGACGTGTTCTGCCTCGCGCTCGCGTTGGACCTGAAACTGCGCAGGAGGAGCCGTGGCCGCGATGATCGCGCGGCGCCCCGGCGGGCGGCGGTGCGAGAATGAGAGGTCCGAGGGGGCGGCGGCAGTATTAAAACTGACCCCGTTGAAGGTTCTTGAGGGCTGAGCTATATATTGACCTTGATGAAAGCTTCTTTTTTGAGGCCCTGACTTGAGTAACCTCACCTACAAGCGCGGACAGGTCGAATGGGCGCTGTGGCGCGCGTTCACGCTGGCGCGCAGCCCTGACGATGGCCCGCCGCCGATCTTCAAGACTCGCATCAAGCGGCTCCTGGATCTCGACCGTGATCTCGACGCGGCGACATTTGGCGCTTCTCCGCCCTGCGATTTCGCCTTCGTCGCCCCGGCCGTGGGCGGCAGCGGCGTCGAGGCGCAATACACGGCGTTCGACGCGTTCTGCCTCGCGCTTGCGCTCGACTTGCTCGACATCGGCTTCAAGCAGGGCGAGATCGTCTATCTGATGCGCCACCTGCGCGACACGCTCGACGACTGGTTCCGCGACCTCGTCATGCGTCCCTCGCTGATCGATCGCCAGAGGCATCTCGCCAAGCTGTATCCCGATCTGCCGGTCATCGAGCTAAGTGGCGGCAAGGCGCCGCTGGCCGACGCCCGCGTGTTCCTGATCCTTAATCGCATCGAGATGACTGAGGTGATGCCGGCGGCGCAGGTCATAACCGGGCAGGCCATGTTCCTCGAGCCGGAGGTCTGCGAGGGGCTAGGCCGGCTGCATCAGCGTCTCGACGCGCTGATGCCGTTGCATCGGCGGACCGTCATCACCCTGGAGATCGCGGCCGTGGCGCAGGCGGTCAGCGCGTTTCTCGAGAAGGCACCGCTGGTGCCTCGTGGCCGCCCGCGGCGCAAGACATGAACAATGGAGGAGGCCAAAAGAAAGCACACAGGCTGCTTAGAAGTTCCGAAAAGGGTTGTTAATAGTATTGCGGCGCGAGGACGGGCCGCAAGTTCAGCGAGGAGTACACGTTCAATGCTCGATGATTATGACGACAATGACGACCGGGACAGGAATGGTCGCTGGAAGAAGGGCTACTGCCCGAATCCCAATGGGCGGCCACGCAAGAAGCCCGACATCAGTGACTCAGATGTCGGCTGGTTCAAGCAACGCATGATCGAGGCGACGATCAACGGCGAGAAGCGCTGGCTGACCCGGCACGAGCTGCTGCTGCACTCGATGTATGAGCAAGCCATCAAGGGTAAGAGCGTATTGATGGCACGCAAGCTGTTCGACCGGTTCGAGAATGTCGACGACACCTGGGCGCAGGCCGCCGACTGGCTGCGCGAGAGGCGCGAGGCGTTCCTTGAGAACTTCTACGAGCACGGCAAGTTCGACGCGAAGGAGGCTGAGGAGATCCTCAAGCTGCAGGAGGGACTGACCTACGGCCGCAAGCCGAAGCCCCGGCGCAAGCCGCGCATCAAGCGGAACCCGGGAGCGCCGACGTGGCGCAAGGGCCCGAAGCCGCAGGCCATCCTCGATCTCGAAAAGGAATGGGCCGAGGCCGAAGCCGCCGAGAAGGCGGCTCGCGCAATGAGGAAGAGGGCAACCGATGACAGCAAGAGATGAGCTCCGGCCACGCCACCAACAGCACCGATCGCAGCAGGAGTTGAGACCATGACCTTGATCCATCACGACCACATCGAGCGCCTCGCGCCCGACGACCTTAAGCCCTACGCAGGCAACGCGCGCACGCACTCGAAGAAGCAGATCCAGCAGATCGCCAAGTCGATCGAGCGCTTCGGCTTCACCAACCCGGTGCTGATCGATGACGGCAACGGCATTATCGCCGGCCACGGCCGCGTGCTCGCGGCCAAGGCGATCGGCATGGCGGAGGTGCCGTGCTTGCGCTTGTCAAATCTCTCGGATGCGGACAAGCGCGCCTACATCCTCGCCGATAACAAGCTCGCGTTGAATGCCGGCTGGGACAAGGAGCTGCTGGCCATCGAGCTGCAAGGGCTCATCGAGGCCAAGTACGACATCGACCTCACCGGCTTCTCGATCGGCGAAATCGACACCGTGATCGGCGAGGCCCGCGAGGCCTCGACCGACGGCAACGATGCTAGCGAGAACGACATCCCCGAACCGGCAGGGCTCGCCGTGACGCGGCCGGGCGACGTCTGGCAGCTTGGTCGCCATCGCCTGATCTGCGGCGACGCGCAGAACGCGGATGTCTATGCGCGCTTGCTCGAAGGCGAGATGGTCGACGCGGTGTTCACCGACCCGCCCTACAACGTGCCGATCGACGGTCACGTCTCGGGCCTCGGCGAGACCAAGCACCGCGAGTTCGCGTTCGCCGCTGGCGAAATGAGCAAGGACGCCTTCACTGCGTTCCTCAAGACCACACTCGGCCATGCCGCCAGCGCCTGCCGCGACGGCGCCATCGCGTTCGTGTGCATGGACTGGCGGCACATGGGCGAGCTGATCGCGGCCGGCGAGGCCGTCTTCGGCGAGTTGAAAAACGTCTGTGTCTGGAACAAGAACAACGGCGGCATGGGGACCTTTTACCGCTCCAAGCACGAGATGGTTTTCGTGTTCAAGGTCGGCACCGCGCCGCACACCAACACCTTCGGCCTCGGCGACGAGGGCCGCTACCGCACCAACGTGTGGGACTACGCGGGTGTCAACACGATGAAGAAGGGACGCATGGACGAGCTGGCCATGCACCCGACGGTCAAGCCGGTGGCGCTGGTCGCCGATGCCATCCTCGACGTGACAAAGCGCGGTGCGCTGGTGCTCGACCCGTTCGGCGGCTCCGGCACTACGATGATCGCGGCAGAGAAGACCGGCCGCACTGCGCGATTGATCGAGTTCGATCCGCTCTACTGCGACGTCATCGTCCGCCGCTTCGAGGCCAACTCCGGCAAGCGCGCCAAGCTCGCGGCTACCGGCGAGGTGTTCGACGACGTGGCCGAAGAGCGGGTAGGTTATACATCCCGTGTATGAGGGTGCTTCTCTTCGGCGAATGGAGTGATCCTTTCGCTGGTCAATCGTTAGCGACGAATGGCGAGAGCTGTGGCTTCAAATGTCAAACCAGCACGATGGTGTCACTGTAGGCCCTTACATTGCTATCGTGCGTGATGAGCCGAAGCGGTTCATGGAGGGCCTGAGCGACGATCATGCGATCGAACGGGGCACGGTGCAGGGGAGGCAGTGCCGCGACAGCGGTTGCGACAGCGGCTGCGTGCTCGGCTGTCACTGGCAACATCTCGTAGCGAGCGGCCCTGAAATACCACAGAGCGTCCGCTCCTGATACCAGCATGTCTGTGGGCAACCCTCGCGCAAGGGCGTGCTTTATCGTGATGTCCCAGACGGTTGCGGCACTGACGACGACGATATTGGTGGGGTCTCGGCCGAGCAGATTCCCGTCCTGATTGCACGCGACCGCAACAAGGCGACGACGGATCAGATCCTCCCCGACCGCTCGGAGAAGTCCATCGCCGCCGTGCTCGAACCGGTCGTCGCCAAGTCGGCAATCCTGGTCAGCGACGGCGCCAAGGCCTACCGCGCCTTCGCCAACCGCGCCGGCATCGCGCATGTCGAGCTCAACGTCGGCGCCGGCGAGCACCGCTGGGGCAAGCTCCATCTGGTCGAGGAGACGTGCGGTGTGCTCCGAGCGGGGCCCGTAGATCTGTCGTTTGAGCTTGGCGATCTCGAGGTTCTGGCGCGCGATGATCGCGGCGTCGTCGGCCATCCGGGCGCGTGCTAGCGCCAGTTCGGCCTTCAGCGTCTCGATGTCGTCGGGTGGCGAATCCATACTCTCATGGAATCACAGACCATCGTTCGCCGCTCGCAGAAAGATCAGCTAGCCAGCGCGTTCCGGCCGGAATGTGTGAACCGGGTTACGCCAATCGATCCCATCGAGCATGTAGGCGAGTTGTGAGGCTGAAATGGCAACGCTGCCGTTGCTCGCAGATGGCCAGATATAACGTCCGCGCTCCAGTCTCTTGGCGTAGAGCGACAGCCCGAGGCCATCGTGCCAGAGGATCTTGATCAGATCGCCCCTAGAGCAGATTCAGACTGACCGTACATAACCTGAGTTGCGGAGATAGTTTCGGCATTCGCCGGGTTCGAATGCGGTGACGAGCTGGCCGATGGCGGTCCAGAGGGCGGCGACGGA
>CALFEM010000080.1 GCA_937950105.1 uncultured Alphaproteobacteria bacterium
CCACAAACCGAGAAGTTTTCCGATGCCCGAACTGATTATCAATGGTCCCGGCGGTCGCCTGGAGGCCCGTTATCATCACGAAGCCAGCAGCGACAGCCCGATCGCGCTCATCCTTCATCCGCACCCGCAGCTCGGCGGGACGATGAACAACCAGGTTGTTTATACGCTGTACCACACGTTCGCGGCGCGCGGCTTCTCGGTGCTGCGCTTCAATTTCCGCGGCGTCGGCCGCAGCCAGGGCTTCTGGGACGGCGGCCCGGGCGAACTCGCCGACGCGGCATCCGCGCTCGACTGGCTGCAGATCGTCAAACCCGACGCCCGCTGCTGCTGGATCGCCGGCGTCTCCTTCGGAACCTGGATCGCCATGCAGCTGCTGATGCGGCGGCCGGAAATCGACGGCTTCATCTGCGTGGCGCCGCCGTCCAACCTCTACGATTTTTCGTTCCTCGCGCCATGCCCCTCATCGGGCCTGATGATCAACGGCGACAAGGACCGCGTGGTGCCGTCGGCCTCGGTCGCCGAGCTGTCGACCAAGCTCAAGACGCAGCGCGGCATCAAGATCGACCACGAGGTCATCCCCGGCGCCAACCACTTCTTCCAGGACAAGCTCGACGATCTGTCGTCGGTGGTCGGCAGCTACGTCGATATGCGGCTCGCCAAGGATGCCGAGGACCGCGAGGCCAAGCGCCAGCGAGAGAAGGAACGCGAGGCGGCGCGCGAGCGTGACCGGGCGCGCGAGGCTGAGGAAGAAGCCCCCGCCGCGGCCGGTGGCGACGATGACGGTGACGACGAGTAGCGCTTCCGCCCCTCGCCCGTCGATGCGCAGGACTAGCGCGGCAAGTTAACGCTCATTGAACGATGCTGTCGTAGACTCGATCGTCCGGCTGCGAACTCTCCGCGTCCGGAGTCGCGGCCGGAGGCAGCGGGGACCGCTTCGATGGACGTTACGTCACTTTTGCTCGCTGCCGGCGGGCTCACTCTCGGCATTGCCACGCTGCTCGGATTGTCGCTCGGCTATGCACTCGTCTGGCCGCTGCAGCCGCATGTGGCACCCTCGACTGCAACGACGGCGGCCGAGCAGGAACTCGCGGCGCAATTGCGCGCGCATCTCGACGCGATCGCGAGCCGGCCGCACAACCTCTACCACTATCCGGCGCTCGAAGCCGCCGCCTGCTACATCGAGCGGACGCTGCTCACGATCGGGTTGCACCCGGTATCGCAGGAGTTCGAGGTCGGCGGACGTCCGGTGCGCAATATCGAGGTGATCCTGGAGGGCGCGCCCGCGGCAAGCCCTGCGATTCCACAGGTCACCTACGTCGTCGGCGCCCACTACGATTCCCCGGACGATTCACCGGGCGCCAACGACAACGGCACCGGCGTCGCCGCTCTGATCGAACTGTGCCGCATGTTGTCGGCGTCAGCCCCGCTGCCCTATCGACTGCGCCTCGTCTTCTTCGTCAGATCGGAAGAGCGTCGTGTAGGGAAAGAGTGTAGATCTCGGTGGTCG
>CALFEM010000081.1 GCA_937950105.1 uncultured Alphaproteobacteria bacterium
CGTCGCGCTGTCGGGCGATCGGCGCGAGGCGCGCGGCGCCGGCCTGCGCGTGCTCTACGTGTCGCCGCGCAAGGCCCTTACCGTCGATGTCGCCCGCAACCTGACGACACCGATCGAGGAGATGGGCCTCGCCATCCGCACCGAGACACGCACCGGCGATACCGGCGTCGCCAAGCGTGCCCGTCAGCGCGTCAAGCCACCCGAGATCCTGCTGACGACGCCCGAACAGGTGGCGCTGCTGCTCAGTCACGCCGACGCCCCGCATCTTTTCGCCGACGTCGACACCATCATTCTCGACGAGTTGCATGCGCTCGCCGCGTCGAAGCGTGGCGATCTTCTCGCCCTCGACCTCGCGCGACTGCGCCGTCTCACGCACGATCCCGTTGTCACCGGGCTGTCGGCAACGGTGGCGCGCCCGAGCGAACTGCGCGCGTTCCTCGCCGCGCAGACAGCACCCGACGCCCGGATCGACCTCGCGCACCTGGTGCTTGCCGAGGGCGGCGTCAGACCCGACGTGAAGATCCTCGAACTCGACGAGCCGGTACCGTGGGCGGGGCATTCGGCGCGCTACGCGATGCACGAGATCTATCGCGCGCTCGTCGCGCACCGCCTGACGATCGTGTTCGTCAATACGCGCATGCAGGCCGAGCTGGTGTTCCAGGAACTGTGGCGCATCAATGATGCCAACCTGCCGATCGGACTGCACCACGGCTCGCTCGACGCGACGCGCAGGCGCAAGGTCGAGGCGGCGATGGCGTCGGGTGCATTGCGCGCGGTCGTCGCCACCTCGACACTTGATCTCGGCATCGACTGGGGCGACATCGATCTCGTCGTCCACGTCGGCGCGCCCAAGGGCGCCTCGCGCTTCACGCAGCGCATCGGCCGCGCCAACCATCGCCTCGACGAGCCGTCACGGGCGTTGCTGGTGCCGGCCAACCGTTTCGAGGTGCTCGAGTGCCGGGCCGTGCTGGAAGCCGCCGAGGATGGTGCACAGGACGCCGAGCTGTCACGCAGCGGCGGGCTCGACGTACTGGCGCAGCATGTTCTCGGCATGGCCTGCGCCGGCCCGTTCGTGCCCGACGAATTGTACGCAGAGGTGCGCTCGGCGTCGCCCTATACCGGCCTGACGCGCGACCAGTTCGATCGCACGCTCGAGTTCGTCGCCACCGGTGGCTACGCACTGAAGGCCTACGAGCGCTTCGCCAAGCTCAGGCCCACCGGCGATGGCCGCCTGCGCCTCTCGCATCCGCGCTTCGCGCAGCAGTATCGCCTCAACGTCGGCACCATCGTCGACAGTCCGCTCATCAAGGTGCGCCTCGTCGGGGCCCGCACACTCAGAGCCCGTGCGCGCGGCGACGCCGCCGGCACACCACGCGCCGTGATGGGCGGGCGCGTGCTCGGCGACATCGACGAGTACTTCATCGAACAACTGAAGCCCGGCGACACGTTCGCCTTCGCCGGCGAGATCGTGCGCTTCGAGGGCTTGCGCGAGACCGAAGCCTTCGTGTCGCGATCGAACGCCAGCGATCCGATGATTCCGAGCTACGGCGGCGGCAAGTTTCCCTTGTCGACGCACCTTGCCCTGCGCGTGCGCCGCATGCTGGCCGAACGCGACCACTGGCGGGTACTGCCGGCACCCGTACGCGAATGGCTTGAACTGCAGGACGACCGCTCTGCCATTCCCTCAGCCGACGAAGTGCTGATCGAGACATTCCCGCGCGAGAAAAAGCACTTCCTCGTCGCATATCCGTTCGAGGGGCGGCTCGCGCACCAGACGCTCGGGATGCTGCTGACGCGCCGCATGGAACGCGCCGGGGCACGTCCGCTCGGCTTCGTCGCCAACGACTACGGGCTGTCGATCTGGGGCGGGCGCGATCTCTCCGCGATGATCGCGGGCGGGCTGCTCGATCTCGATCGATTGTTCGAAGTCGACATGCTCGGCGACGATCTCGATGCCTGGCTCGCAGAATCGAGCCTGATGAAGCGCACCTTTCGCATCGCTGCGGTGATCGCGGGGTTGATCGAGCGGCGCCACCCCGGCAAGGAAAAGAGCGGCCGGCAGGTGACGATGTCCACCGATCTCGTCTACGACGTATTGCGCAAGCACGATCCCGGGCACATCCTGCTCGAGGCGGCGTGGGCGGATGCGGCAACGGGACTGCTCGATGTAGCGCGTCTCGCTGACTTCCTCGCCCGCATCCGCGGCCGAATCAGGCACAAGCCATTGTCGCGCGTCTCGCCGCTGTCAGTGCCGATCCTGCTGGAGATCGGCCGCGAGCCGGTGGCCGGCATGACGCGCGAGGATATGCTGCGCGATGCGGCGATCGCCCTCGTTCGCGAGGCGAGCCTGCCGCCGCAAGACGAGGCGAGCTGACGGGGCTTCGGGGGGACGACATGCTGCAGATGAAACCGGACCGGCTCGCCATCGACGATTTCTCCGATCAGCCGATCGCGCTTTGCGGCAAGGCGCTCAGGGCCGATATGTCGGGCGCGCTCTACTGGCCGGCGGAGAACGCCCTGATCGTCGCCGACCTGCACCTCGAGAAGGGCTCGTCGTTCGCGCGGCGCGGGCAGATGCTGCCACCCTACGACACGCGCGAAACGCTCGCCCGGCTCGCCCGCGTCATCGACTGTTACGAAGCCGAGACGGTGATCGCGCTCGGCGACAGCTTCCACGACTGCGACGGCCCGTCGCGCATGCACGAGGACGACCGCCGCACGCTGCGCCTCATGCAGGATCATTGCGAGTGGATCTGGGTGACGGGCAACCACGATCCCGAGATCGCGCACGACATGGGTGGCACGGTCGTCGCGTCACTGGAGATCGAGGGCATCACGCTCTGTCACGAGCCGAAGGGCTGCCGCGCGACGCACGAGATCGCCGGCCACCTGCACCCGGCCGCACGCGTCGTCATGAACGGCTTCACCATGCGCCGGCCCTGCTTCGTCGGCAACGGCCGCCGTCTCGTCATGCCGGCGTTCGGCGCCTTCACCGGCGGCCTCAAAGATCGGAAGAGCGTCGTGTAGGGAAAGAGTGTAGATCTCGGTGGT
>CALFEM010000082.1 GCA_937950105.1 uncultured Alphaproteobacteria bacterium
TCACGTGCGAATAGAGCATCTCCGGCTTGACGATGTTGCGCGCGAAAATGTCGGGGCGTGCCTGATAGACGATCTCGAGCTGGTCCTCGAGCCCGCGAGTGATGACGAGCGCGGTCGGCTCGCCCTTGCGCTCCAGCAGGGCGTTGGTGGCGACGGTGGTGCCCATCTTGATCGAGGCGATGCGTGCCGCCGGAATCGGCGCGTCGCTGGCGATGCCGAGGATGCGGCGGATGCCTTCGAGTGCGGCGTCGTCATAGGCGCCGGGATTGACCGAGAGGATCTTGCGCGCGATCAGTTCGCTCGAGGGCGAGCGCGCGACGACGTCGGTGAACGTGCCGCCGCGGTCGATCCAGAAATCCCAGCGGCCGCCGTCGTCTGTCCCGGACGCTGCCATGCCCTCTCCCCGCACGCTCGACCATGCCTGTCTGTCAGCTATCGGCGCAGGCGACGGGCGTCAACGGCGCAGGCCGGAGCGGCGCGCAAACCTGAGGCGCAACCGTAAGCGTCAATGCGGACGAGCGACAGCCCGGGATGGCATCCATGGGAGAATGGGGCGAGGGACCGCAAACCTCGGGCCGTGGGCCGTCGTTTGCGGCTCCTCGCGCTGCCCGTCCAGCGCCCCGAAGAGCGCTGAACCGGCAGTCGGGTGGAGTGGCCGGCTAGAAGCCGGCTCTACGCCTCGGGCGCGGTCGCTGGTTCGCGAACTCGCGGGGACGGTGAAAGTGTTCAGCGAGTGATGGTGACGTGGGTGGTCGGTCCCGGCTCGGGCGGTTCCGCCCGAACGCCGGATGTCCAGATCGCAAATGCCGCAGCAGCGCAGATAGCCAGCAAAAGGCTCCTCATCGTACGTCCCTCCTCCGCAACACTGGCTCGCTGGGGGACGAGCCGGCGCTCTAAGTCGCTCTATGTCGGGTGGATCAGGGCGTTTCCCGGTTCGCCGCTGGAAAATGCTCTGCTCCACGTTAGGGAGTGTGGGTCTACAACTTAAGTCGGTCAATTCAATGTTGACGCAACAACCATCACGATTTGTACGTCCTGTGGAAAAAGTCGCGCACGGTGCTTTGCTTCCCGGGCGCGGTTATTGCCGGTAAGCTGAGAGCATGGTCTGGACCTGGTTGAAATCGCGGTTCGGCGCTCGCAAAGGTGCCGTGACCGGGGTGCGCAGCACCCTGGCGGGCATCGCCGGCGCACTCGGCATCGAGGGGGGCGCTTGCACGCCCGGGAGCCAGCGTTCGGCGTTCACCATGGCGCTGGTGGCGCTGGCGGCGAAAATGGCCAAGGCGGACGGTGTCGCCGTCACCATCGAGTCCGACGCCTTCGAGCGCTGGTTCGAGGTCCCGGCCGATCAGCGCGACGCGGTGCGGCGCGTATTCGACCTCGCCAAGCGCGATGTCGCCGGCTACGAGGCCTACGCGGAGCAGATCGCCCGCCTGCTCGAAAAGGAGCCGGAGTTGCTCCGCGACGTGTTCGAGTGCCTCTTCCACGTGGCTTCCGCCGATGGCGTGCTGCACGAGGCGGAAGAGCGGTTCCTGACGCGCGTCGCGCGCATCCTCGCCATCAGCGACGCCACCTACCTCGACATCCGCCATATGTTCGTTGTCGATCCGGATGATCCATTCACCGTGCTTGGCGTCCGGCCGACGATCTCCGACGCCGACCTCAAGGTGCGATACCGCAAGCTCGTCATGGAAAACCACTCGGACCGGCTGGCGGCCCATGGTGTGCCGCGCGAGTTCCAGGTGTTCGCCGACCGCAAGCTGGCGGCCATCAACGCCGCCTATGACGCGATCCGAGAGCGCCGCGACCGGATGCGCGACATGGAGGCCGCGTCCGGCAACGGCGCGGCAGGCAGACGGGCGTGACGATCGGCTTTTCTCCCGACAGCGATCTCGTGCAGCGGCTGCATCCGTCGCCGAACGTGGAGCCGCGCGCGGGCGAACGCCGGCCGGATATGCTGCTGCTGCACTATACGGGCATGACCTGCTGCGAGAAGGCGATCGACTGGCTGTCGCGGCCCGAAAGCAAGGTGTCGTGCCATTACGTCGTCGCCGAGGACGGCACGATCACGCAAATGGTCGCCGAGAGCCTGCGCGCCTGGCATGCAGGGCGCTCGCACTGGGCCGGCGAGAGCGACATCAACTCGTGCTCCATCGGCATCGAGATCCACAATGCCGGGCATGCGTGCGGCTATCCCGAGTTCCCCGAGGCGCAGATGGCGGCGGTGGTGCGGCTGTCGGCGGACATCGTGGCGCGCCATGGCATCGCGCCAGCGCGCGTGCTGGCGCATTCCGATGTGGCACCGGATCGCAAGATCGATCCCGGCGAGCGCTTCGACTGGCAGCGGCTGGCGGCGGCGGGTGTCGGCCGCTGGCTCGAACCGGCACCGCTCGCCACCGAGGAGGATGCGCCGCCGCTCGCGGCCGGAGCACGATCGGAGCGCGTCGCCGAGGTGCAGCACCTGCTGCGCGGCTACGGTTACGGCATCGATGTGACGGGTTTCCTCGATACCGCTACGGCGTTCGTGCTGCGCGCGTTTCAGCTGCACTGGCGGCCGGCCCGGGTCGACAGCCGCCTCGATGCGTCCACGCTCCTGACGGCCCGCCGCTTGCTGGCGAGCACGGCCGGCGCACGCGTCTGAGATCGCGCGCCCCCGCTTATGGCACGCTTTTCACGCTCACCGCGCCATTGCGCCGTTCGACGAGGTAGTACGCCCACCGCAGAGCCGGCAGCCGGCACGAGTTGCGACCCGACAGGCACGGCGTGCCCGGGAGGAAGCGGTCGACGTCTGCGCGCCGGGCGGGAAAGCCGGCGACACCGGTCGACTTGAGCCAGCCGTGCACCGTGTAGGCCGAGATGATCCAGCTTTCGCCCTCGCGGATTGTTTCGATCGACGGGGGGCGCGATTTCGGATGGTGCTCGCTGAACGACCACGAATAGACCCCGGCGATGTCGAGGCCGAGGCCGTAGGTGGCGCCGATCTCGTCGGCGAGTAGCACGCGCCCCTCGCGCCGCGCCTGCTCGGCGAACGCGCGTACGGCGGCCGCCGCCTCGGGGCTCGGGCGCGCGGCCACGGCGAAGATGACCTGGTTCGTCAGCATGACGGCGAAAGCCGCCGCCGCACCGCCCCACGCCAGCCGGCGTCCCCGCGGTGTTTGCGTGGCACCGTCGACGATGGCCAGAACGGCGAGCACGTTGAGCGGCGTCGATATAGCGAACTTGGTGTGCAGGGCCAGTCCGATCAGTGCCCCGACGCCGACGGCGCTGGCGAGAAACGCGGCGTCCGGTGCGCGGCGGCGAACCAGGGCGGCGGCGGCGAGGAAAGCAATGCCGGTGCCGAGCCGCATGCGGTTGAGGCTCAGAATGTCGTCGTGCTCGGCGGTGAAGCGCAGGTAGGCGCGGACGAAGTGCAGGTAGTCGAAGCCGACCATCAGACCCAGCACGACGACGCCTGCGGCGAGCGCGATCGCGTCCTCCAGCACGAGCTGCGTCAGCGGCTTGCGCCGCACGTCGCGCAAATCGCTGACGATCAGCATGGCGGCGCCGTAGGCCAGCGCACTCGGCCATGCAAGAGGGGCGAGCACCGCCGCGGTCTTGGCGAGCGTGCGCAGCACCACACCGTGAGAGTGGCCGTTCGCCGCGTCGGTCCAGAGCACCGCGAGCGCGAATATGACCAGCAACAACGCCGTGCTGTCGGGGCGCTGGCCGGAATGCAGCATGGTGACGAGCAGCGCGATGGGGAACAGCACGGCGACCAGCGGCCGGCGCAGCCGCAAGGCGGCAGCCGCGACGATCCCCGAGGTCAGAACGAACATCGTGGCACGGAAGGCGAGCAGGCTGTCGAGGTTCCAGCCGAAGCCGTCGATCCACGCGGACAGCGCGTAGATGTGCAGCCGTGGTGCGATGTGAAAGTATTCCGGCTGCGGGTAGAAGCGGCTCAGCGCATGCACTGGCATCGTATCGCCGTCGGCTACCGCCTTGGCCCACGCAATGATGTAGAAGTCGTCGACGTGCGGAAGGTAGACGCTGCCCGCCGACAGCCAGACGGCGCCGAACGCGATCGTCACCAGAGCCGTGAACAAAATGGTGCGCGCGGACGAGCCTCGCTCGGCGATATCGGTCGGCGGCGGGCTCATGCGATCTCCGGCGGTGGCTCAGACGGCGGCAGGGCTCAAGCTATGCTGTCCGTTAACGTCTCCGGCTCCGGCCTTCAACTGCCTTTCGGCTTGCGTCGCCCGCGGTCCTCGGCGCTCGCCTTACCCGCCGAAGCTCGTCAGCGCCTGCTCCACCGCCGCGAAGTCGAACGGCTTCGGCAGCATCGGCGCCGCACGGAAGCGCTCTTCGAGGCTGTCGGGGCCGTGTCCGGTGGCGAACACCGTCGGCACCGACAGCTTCTGCAGTGCTTCGGCGATGTCGAATGAGTTCTCCTGGCCGAGCGTGACGTCGAGGATGGCGCCGTCGACCGGCTCGCTCTCGAGGAGGGCGAGCGCATCCTTGACCGAGTGTGCAGGGCCGATCACGGTGTGGCCCAGTTCCTCCAGCCAATCACACAGCAGCATGGCGATCAGCGGCTCGTCATCGACGACGAGAATGCGCTTCTGTATCATGAGGTTTCCTGTACGGGTGGTGGCAAAGAGACTAACCGCTCGCCGGTCGCTCCACCATACATCGCAGGCCACTCGAGATAGCGGACGAATACAAACGCACGGATACGAATGCTTCGCCTCCTGAAGATACTCCGGCAATCCGCCCGCGAAGGGATCGTCTCGACATGGGTGCCGTCGATCATCCTGGCGGGTCTGGCCCTGCTGGTGTTTGCCGCGCTGACCTCGCTCTACATGAGCGTGCGCGGAGATCGTGCCGGGCGCCTCGTCGAGCATACGCTGCACGTACAGGCGGCGATCGCCGATGTCGTGCTGTCGCTGCAAAGCGCCGAATCCTCGCAGCGCGGCTATCTGCTCACAGGCAGTGCGGATATGCTGGCGGACTTCGAGCGCAGGGCAGATCGTATCGCACCTCGTCTCAAGGACATCGAGCGCCGCCTGTCCGATAATCCGGAGCAGCTCGTGAACCTGACGACGCTGCGGCCGCTCGTCGACGACCGGCTGGAGCTTCTGCGCTCCGGCATAGAGCTCAAGCGCGCGGGCCGTGAAGATCAGGCCAAGGCTCGCGAACGGCTCGAACGCGGCCGTAATCTCATGCAGCAGGTCAAGGCGCTCGTCGCCCGGCTCGACGAGACCGAAAGCCGGCTGCTTGCTGATCGCCAGCAGAGCCTGGCCGGGATCCAGCAACGGCTGCTCATCGTGCAATTCATGGGGATCGTCCTCGCGCTCGCCCTTTCATGGTTGGGGTTCCGGCAAATCCGCGAATATGTCACGCGTCTCAACAGTGCCAGAGATGCGCTGGCGAACGAAATGAAACTGCGCCGTGACACCGAGGCGACGCTGCGGCAGGCGCAGAAGATGGAAGCCGTAGGCCAGCTCACCGGCGGCATCGCCCACGACTTCAACAACCTGCTGACGCTGGTGATCGGCGGCCTCGACACGCTGCAGCGGCGCCTCAAGAGTGCGGCGCGACAGCCGGAGCTGGACGAATTCGCGGCCTCGCTGGCGAAGCCGGTCGAGATGGCGCAGCAGGGCGCCCGCAGCGCAGCCCATCTCACGCATCGCCTGCTCGCGTTCTCCCGCCAGCAGGCATTGCAGCCGGCATCGGTCGATATCAACAAGCTGGTGGGCGGGCTGTCGGAGATGCTGCGGCGGACCATGGGGGAGACCATCGAGGTCGAAACGGTGCTGGCCGGCGGGCTGTGGCCGACGTTCGCTGATCCGCATCAGATCGAGAACGCCTTGATCAACCTCGCGGTCAACGCGCGTGACGCCATGCCCGAGGGCGGCAAGCTCACCGTCGAGACCGGCAATGCCTATCTGGATGATGCCTACGTCGAGCATTTCGGCGATGTCGCCGCCGGGCAATACGTGCAGCTGAGCGTTTCCGATACCGGGACCGGCATTCCGCCAGCCGTGCTCGAGC
>CALFEM010000083.1 GCA_937950105.1 uncultured Alphaproteobacteria bacterium
GGCATACGAGATGCCTAAGTGACTGGAGTTTCAGACGTGTGCTCTTCCGATCTGCGATGATGGAGAGCGTCTCCAGCGCCGCCTTCGACAGGCGGCGCTCCTCGACCGCGTAGCGCTGCAACAGGAACGACAGATCCTCCGCCGTGCGGAACGCCCACTTGCCGGCAACCTGGACGAGATTGATGCCGCGCTCCGCGTAGTGCGCTTGCACTTCGGCTATGAGCGCGCTGACGTCCTCACCTTCGGGCAGGTGCGTCGCGATGCGCGCCGCGTCGATCGGCTCGGGTGCCGCGAACAGCACGGCCTCGACGATGCGCAGGCGCTGGCGATGTTCGGCGGCGGCGAACCGCTCGACCATGGTCTCGGCTTCGCCGGATGCGCTTGCCGGGCGATCGCTTGCGTCCGCTGCCGCCGCAACCGGCTCGGCGTCGGAGGCACCAGGCGCGCCTGCGTCATCCCCGGCAGCGGCGGGCGAGGCAAAGACGGTCTCCTCCTCGCTCTCTTCGAACTTCGGCACCAGCGTCAGGCGAGGCGGTCCCATCGATTTATCCCGCGGGTTTTGTGTCATGGCTTCCAGCGAACGCGATACCGGGAACTCTCACCTTGTAATCGATCGCGCGCGAGCACCGCTCGCATCGCTCGACAGCGTTAACCCGACGAACACCTTGCGCCTGGAGCGCTATCCGATCAGACGGAACCGCCTTGCGGTTCACTGATCGGATGAAAGCGCTCCAGCTTCAGGCTGCCAGAGCATCTTTATCCGCTCTAGACCCGTTCCCACTCCGAACCCGGCTCCTTGCGGCGCATGTAGATCGGTGCGAACGGCGCATCCTGACGCAACTCGACGAGCCCTTCGCGCGCCATCTCCAGCGTCGCGCCGAACGAACTCGCCTTGACGGTCTTCGCCACCTCGAGCGAGGGCAGATACTGCTGCATGAAGAAATCGAGCTGCTGCCAGCGCCCGGTCGTCTCGCCGATCAGATGCTCGAGACGCTGGCGCGCTTCCTTGATCGACCACACCTTGCGCGCCTTGACGACGTGCGCAACCTTGAGCGTGCGGCGGCGCTGATCGGCATACGCTTTCAGCAGATCGAAGATCTCGGCGGTGTGGCGCGTCTCTCGCACGGTCTCGTAGGTCTCGCGCATGCCGCGCTCGAACACATCGCGGCCGAGCCGCTTGCGCGTCATCAGTTGTGCCGCAGCGTTGCGCATGGCGTCGAGCCGCATCAGGCGGAAGGCGAGACGCTGCGCGGCTTCCTCGGCGCCGATCTGCTCGGCGTCGTCCTTCTCGCGCGGCAGCAGCAGGCGCGACTTGAGGAACGCGAGCCAGGCGGCCATGACGAGATAATCGGCGGCGATCTCGAGCCGGAGGCGCGACGCCTCGCGGATGAAAACGAGATACTGGTCGACCAGCTCGATCAGCGACAGACGCGAGATGTCGAGCTTGTGCGTGCGGGCGAGAGCAAGCAGCAGATCGAGCGGACCTTCGAAGCCGGCGATGTCGACGATCAGCGCCTCGTGCGCGAGCGGCGCGTCGTCGGACGAGGGCGCCTGCCAGCCCTCGCCGATGATTTCACCCGCCCTTTCATCGCCGCTCGTCATTGCGTGCTCATGCCCTCGTGGGGCCTCGTCTGGTCGCGGCTGCCATGCCCCTGCAGCGCCCGGAAGGCCCTTATCCGCCGCGATGCTACACCGATTCAATGCTGGCGGCGTGCCGCGCCAGGACGTCCGCCAGCGCCGCCTCCGCCGCAGCGGAATCATAGTCCTTGCGGCGCGACCGCACGGCGAGCGCGGCCTCGAAGCGGCGCCAGGCGGCGCCAGAGAGCGTCGGCACGCCGGCCGCCGCCTCGTGCATTTCCGCCAGATTGCCGCTGCAATGCAGGGCGAGATCGGACCCCGCCGTGATCACCGCCGTCGCGCGCTCCCGCACTGGTCCGGCCAGCGCCTTCATGCCGAGATCGTCGCTCATCAACA
>CALFEM010000084.1 GCA_937950105.1 uncultured Alphaproteobacteria bacterium
AGGCGGCCTCGCGGACGAGTGCTGCCCAGCTCGTCGCCGCGCGCGACGGTCTCAAGGTTGCCGAGGCCTCGAAGGTCGAACTGCAGGCGCAGAAGCGCACCGCGGAATGGCGCCTCAGCAAGACCGAAATCCGCGCGCCGCGTGCGGGTGTCATCAGCCGCCGCAACGCCCGTGTCGGCGGCCTCGCCAGTGCGGTGGCCGAGCCGCTGTTCCGCATCGTCGCCGACGGCCAGATCGAACTCGACGGCGAGGCGACCGAGACGGCGCTCGCGCGCATCGAACCGGGTCATCCCGCGATCGTCGAGGTTGCCGGCGTCGGCAACGTCGAGGGCAAGGTCCGCCTCGTGTCGCCGGAAATCGACCGCGCGACGCGCCTCGGCAGCGTGCGCATTCTGCTCGGCGATCAACCCGGCTTGCGCATCGGCGCCTTCGGCCGCGGCCGCATCGAGACCGCCAGCAGCCGTGGCCTCGCAGTCCCGGCGTCCGCCTTGCTCTACGTCGACGATCACGCCGAGGTGCTGGTGGTGATCGACGGGCGCGTCGCCAAGCGCGAGGTCAAGACAGGTCTTCGCGCCGATCAGCTCGTCGAGATCAGGTCGGGCGTCGCCGCGGGTGATCTGGTCGTCGCGACCGCCGGCACGTTCCTGCGCGACGGCGATGCGGTACGCGCGATTCTCCCCGACGCCCGCGTCAGCGATGCCGAACGCGCCCGCGGCAACAGCGGAGCGGCCGCGCGATGAACCTCAACATCTCCGCCTGGTCGATCCGCCGCCCCGTCCCGAGCCTCGTGCTGTTCATGGTGGTGATGACGCTCGGCATCCTGAGCTTCCAGTCGCTGCCGGTCACGCGCTTTCCCAACATCGACATCCCGGTGATCCAGGCGCAGATCCTGCAAGCGGGCGCCGCGCCCGCCGAACTCGAAACGCAGGTGACGAAGAAGGTCGAGGATGCCATCGCCGGCATCAACGGCGTCAAGCACATCACCTCGACCATCACCGAGGGCGTCTCGCAGACCATGGTCGAGTTTCGCCTCGAGGTGAACGTCGACCGCGCCCTTAACGACGTGAAGGATGCCATCTCGCGCATCCGTTCCGATCTGCCGCGCACCATCGAGGAGCCGATCGTCCAGCGCATCGAGATCGAGGGCCTGCCGATCGTCACCTACGCGGCGGAAGCGCCGGCGATGACGCCGGAGCAGCTGTCGTGGTTCGTCGACGACGTGGCCAAGCGCAAGCTGCAGGGCGTCAAGGGCGTGTCGGCCGTCGACCGCATCGGCGGCGTCAAGCGCGAGATCCGCATCGCACTCGATCCGGATCGTCTGCTCGCCTACGGCATCACCGCCGGCGACGTGAACCGGCAGGTGCGCGCCACCAATGTCGATCTCGCGGGCGGTCGCGGTGAAATCGCCGGCCGCGAGCAGGCGATCCGCACGCTAGCCGGCAAGGACACCGTCGCGGCGCTCGCCAACACCTCGATCGTTCTGCCGGGCAACCGTTCGGTCCGACTGTCCGAGCTTGGACAGGTGATCGATACGGTCGAGGAGCCACGTACCTTCGCGACGCTCGCCGGACGCCCCGTCGTCGCCTTCGCGATCAGCCGCGCCAAGGGAGCGAGCGACACCACCGTCGCCGCCGATGTCGCCAAGGCCGTGGAAGCACTCGACGCCGAGCATCCCGACATCAACCTCGTGCGCATCGACAATACCGTCGACTACACGGTCGGCGTCTATCACTCGACCATGAAGACGCTGCTCGAAGGCGCAGTTCTGGCCATCGTCGTGGTGCTGGTGTTCCTGCGCGACATGCGCGCGACGGTCATCGCGGCAATCGCGCTGCCGCTGTCGATCATTCCCGCGTTCTGGGCCATGGAGGTGATGGGCTTCTCGCTCAACCTCGTCAGCCTGCTCGCCATCACCATCGTTACCGGCATTCTCGTCGACGACGCCATCGTCGAGATCGAGAACATCGTGCGTCACATGCGCATGGGCAAATCCGCCTGGCGCGCATCGCTCGAAGCCGCCGACGAGATCGGCCTCGCCGTCATCGCCATCACCATGACCATCATCGCCGTGTTCGTGCCGGTGAGCTTCATGGGCGGCATCGCCGGGCAGTACTTCAAGCAGTTCGGCCTCGTCGTCGCCTTCGCAGTGTTCTTCTCGCTGCTGGTCGCGCGACTGGTGACGCCGCTGCTCGCCGCCTACTTCATGCGCAACACGCATCACGAGGAAAAGGAAGGCCGGCTGCTGCGCGCCTACACGCGCCTCGTCGGCTGGTCGGTGCGCCATCGCATCGTCACCGTCGTGCTCGGTCTCGTCATCTTCGCCGGCTCGATCGGCTCGTTCTTCCTGCTGCCCTCAGGCTTCCTGCCGCCGGAGGACTCTGGCCGCACGCTGCTGGCGATGGAATTGCCGCCGGGTTCGCGCGTCGCCGACACCGAGCGCGTCACCTCGCTCGTCGCCGAGCGCATAGCCAAGCGCGACGACGTCGCCAGCGTGTTCGTGTCGGGCGGCGGCATCCTCGGCGCCGGCAACGAGGCGCGCCAGGCGACGCTCATCATCAACTTGAAGAAGCAGCGCAAGCTACACCAGTCGGTGATCCAGGAGCAGATCGGTCGCTCGCTCGCCGAAGTACCCGACATGCGCTTCTGGTTCATGCAGGAGAACGGACAGCGCCAGTTCCAGCTCGTGGTTTCAGGCCGCGACGGCGACGCGGTCAACGAGGCGGCGGCGAAGCTGACCAGCGAAGCCAAGCGCGTGCCGACGCTGATGAATGTCGTCTCGACGGCCGAACTCGACCGCCCCGAGCTGCGCGTTTCGCCGCGCGCCGACGTCGCCGCCGAACTCGGCGTATCCACCGAAGCGATCTCGGAGGCCGTGCGCATCGCCACCATCGGCGACGTCGGCGCCAATCTCGCCAAGTTCGACGTCGGCGACCGCCAGGTGCCGATCCGCGTGCAGCTGGTCGAGAAGGCGCGCACCGATGCCTCCACCATCGAGCAATTGAAGGTCGCAACCGGCGGCAGCAAGGCGGTTCCACTCACCACGGTCGCGAACTTCACTTTCGCACAGGGACCGACCTCCATCAGCCGCTACGATCGCGAGCGGCGCATCATGCTCGGCGCCGATCTGGTCGGTAGCGCCCCGCTCGGCGACGCCATGAACGCGGTGCTGGCGCTGCCCGCTGCAAAGAACCTTCCCGAAGGCGTCTCCATCAAGCAGTTCGGCGATGCCGAAGTCATGGTCGAGGTGTTCGAGAGCTTCGGCCAGGCGATGGGCGCCGGCCTGATGATGGTGTTCGCCGTACTCGTGCTGCTGTTCGCGAGCTTCCTGCAGCCGATCACCATCCTGTTCTCGCTGCCGCTGTCCATCGGCGGCGCCATCGTTGCGCTCGCCATTACCAAGAACCCGATCAGCCTGCCGGTCGTCATCGGTATCCTCATGCTGATGGGCATCGTCACCAAGAACGCCATCATGCTGGTCGACTTCGCGGTCGAGGAGATCAAGCGCGGCGTGCCGCGCATCGATGCCATCGTCGACGCCGGCCGCAAGCGTGCGCGCCCGATCGTGATGACGACCATCGCCATGGTCGGCGGCATGCTGCCTTCGGCGCTGGCACTCGAGTCGGGCGGCGAGTTCCGCGCGCCGATGGCGATCGCGGTGATCGGCGGGCTCATCTCGTCGACGGTGCTGAGCCTCGTGTTCGTGCCCGCGGTGTTCATTCTCATGGACGACATCGCGGGGTTCGTCTGGCGGCTGTTCGGCCGCTTCGTCGGCCCCGGCGAGGAATCTGAGCCGCTGCGCGCACCGGCCGAATGAGCGGCGCTCTTGTTGGCGCCGTCGATTCACGTTCTTGATTGCGCCGCCGATTCACGTTCGCGCTGAAAAGGCGCGAACGATCGGGGATTCTTGTTTGGCGCCGCCGATTCACGCCGCGCGTGAAGGACGCGCGCCGATCGGGGCGCGCACTCTTGGTGGCAGATCGGAAGAGCGTCGTGTAGGGAAAGAGTGTAGATCTCGGTGGT
>CALFEM010000085.1 GCA_937950105.1 uncultured Alphaproteobacteria bacterium
CTTCCTCGACGGCCCGCGCCAGCACGCGATCGCGCGCCTTGCGTGCCGCGTGCGGATGGCGGTCCGGCCGACGCGCTTCTGGCGATTGCGGCAGGGCCACCAGCAGCGCCGCCTCACCAACGGAAAGACGCTTCGGTTCCTTGCCGAAGTAGGCGAGCGAGGCCGCGCGCACGCCTTCGAGATTGCCGCCGAACGGCGCCATGCGCAGGTAGAGGTCGAGGATCTCGTCCTTGCTCTTCGCCCGCTCGATCTGCAAGGCGCGCACCATCTGCCGCAGCTTGCCCGTGCCGGTGCGTTCGTGACGGCGATCGAGCAGACGCGCCACCTGCATGGTCAGCGTCGAGGCGCCGGAAACGATGCGTCCGTTGCGGACGAGCTGCGTGGTCGCGCGCAACAGCGCGCGTGGATCGACGCCGGCGTGCGAGCGGAAGCGTCGATCCTCGAACGCGAGCAGCATGGCGAGATAGCGCTGATCGACGTCTTTCGTCGAGATCGGCAGCCGCCAGCGATCGTCCTTTGTCGTGAAGGCGCGCAGCAGCCGCTCGTTGCGATCGACGACGATGGTGGAGAGGTCGTCGGCGGCGGCGAACGGCGGCGGTCCGAGGCGATGCTGCGTGATCTCGAGCGAGAGGAACGCGGCGCCGGCGACCGCCACGGCGCCGGCAACCGCGAACAGCGCGGCGCGAAGGTGGGTTCGCGCCGCGCGACGTCCGGCATCGGCGGTGCTGGGGGGCGGCAGCGCCGACGCCGGGGGAAGCGTCGCTCGCGCGGCGCCTCCGTTTTCGTTGAGCGACTCGTCCGAGCCAGCCATCGCGGCGTCACTCCTTGCCGGTGATGGTGAGCGTGCCGGCCGACGTGCGCGCGTAACGCTCGGGGCGATACATGTCCTCGACGGTGGCGGCCGGATGCACGAACGTGCCGGGCGTCACAGCGCGCACGATGTAGGCGGCGGTGGCGGTCGACTTCGCCTCGGTGGAACCGTGCTGTGAGTCGCTGTCGCCCTCGCCTTCGCCGTTGCCGTTGGCAGACTTCTTCGCGAACAGGTTGAAGGCGGCGACGAAGCGGTCGTCACGGAATTCGGCGTGCTCCGCCGTCACGGTGCCGTCGAGCCACCCGAGCGTCTTCACGTCGCCCGAGGTGACGAGACGCGGATTCTCGATCTCGAGGCCCGAAGGCAGCCGATCGACGACGAGCACGCGACCGCCGGCTTCCTTCGATTCCACCTTCACCACGGCGACGAGACGATCGTTCTGTGCCAGCGTCGCCTTGCCACCGGAGGCGCTCGCGAGCTGCACTTCCTTGCCGTCGAGCGTGAAGAAGCTGCGCGTGATGGTGAAGCCTTTCGACACTGCCGGTTCGGGCGTCAGCGCCGAGCCGATCACCGAGACGACGACATCGACTGCGGCGTCGCCGTCGTTGGCGATGACGAGGCCGCCGTCTTTCGAAATCTCGGCCGGGGTGAGCGGGCGCAGCAGCGGACCCTGGACCGGCGCTCCGCCGAAGCGGAGCTTCGTAGCGGCAGCATCACCCGACAGCGCGTTCGCCGCGAGCAGCATCCATGCCTGTTCCTGCGTCGACGTGTAGGTGCGCGAGGCCGTGGCCTTGGCGATCACGTCGACGAGGCGCGTGGCGTCTCCCTTCACGATTCCGGTTTCCGACGCGAGCGTGACCAGCGCGGCGCTGTCGCGAAGACGCGAGCCGAAATCGTCGCGTGCGGGGTCGGCGCTTGCGTTGCCCTCGATATCGGCGATGGCTGCCTTGAACGCCTTCTCGGCGCGCTCCTTGTCGCCAAGCATGGCGAGTGCCGCGCCGATCTGCGCCTTGGCAAGCGGCGTGGCGAAGCGGTCGAGGCGCGTGTCGGCGTAGTAGCGCAATTCGCCGATCGGCGCGCGGCCGTTGCGAGCGAGCACGTACAGCGCGTAGGCGCGGTCTTCACCGCCCTTGTCGAAGTCCTGCGCGTAGGAAATGAAGTTCTGCAGGCGATCGACGGCGTTGGTGTAGGCCCGATCCGGGATCGCGAAGCCGCTCTCCTTCGTTCGCGTCAGGAAGTCCGTGACGTAGGCGGTGAGCCAGAGATCCGCGGACTGCGGTCCCCAGATGCCGAACGCACCCGAGGCGTCCTGCATCGACATAACGTGATCGATCGCCTTCTGTACGCGCTCCTTCAACGCCTTGTCGGTGCCAAGCCCGATGCTGGAAGCAACCGCATTGGCATAGACGAGCGGCAGCGCGCGCGACACCGTCTGCTCGGCGCATCCATAGGGATAGCGGTCGAGCTGTGTCAGCAGGCCGGGCACGTCGAAGCGGGCCTGCGGACCGGCGGTGACGTTGATGCGCGTGCGGCTGGCGATGAGGTCGGCGACCAGGTCCTTGCTCAGAGTCAGCGTGCCGCCGTTCGGCTTGAGTTTCGCGATGGTAGTGCGCTTGATGTCACCCGCCGGCGGCTTCACGTCGATGGTCAGGCGGCGCGATACGTCGATGCCGTCGGGGCCGCTGACGCGCACGTCGTAGGCGATCTGGCCGACCGCGTCGGGCTTCAGCGCGATGCGCTCGACCGTGTGCGCGCCCTTGGCGAGGTCGATCGCCTTGTCGGCGATGCGCTCGCGTGGCGATTGCGCGCTGTCGGCGAGGCTCTTCTCCACCTTCATCTGATAGAGGGCGGCTGGGCCGTCGACGTTGTGCACGTCGAGTGTCAGGCGCGCCTCGTCACCGAGCGTCAGGAAGCGCGGCGTGGTGAGCGTCAACGCCACCGCGTCGCGCACGATCATGTCCTTCGACGCCGAGCCGAGCTTGTCGCCGCTCCACGCGACCGCCATCAGTCGCAGCGAGCCGTTGAAATCCGGAACCGCGAACGTGGCGCCCGCCTTGCCGTCGGCGCCGACGCTGACGATGCCGGAATGCAGCGAGACGATCTGCTCGACCGAGGGCGAGCCCTGCATCTCGATGCCGCCGTCGCCGTCACCACCGGAGCGCAGCGTGCCGCGATCGGCGCGCATACCGTCGATCAGGCGGCCGTAGAAGTCGCGGATCTCGGTGCCGAGCTTGCGCTGCTGGTAGAACCAATTCTGCGGCTCGGGCGCCTTGTAGCGCGTGACGTTGAGCACGCCGATGTCGACCGCGGCGATGGTCATGCGGGCCTGCTCCCCGGCGGCGAGACCGCTGACGGAGACCGGCACGGTGAGTGCGCCGCCGCCCTTCGATTTCTCCGGCACGTCGATGGCGAGCGACAGCGTGCGCGGCTTCTGGTCGAGGCCGAGCCACGTGACGCCGAGGGAGCGGCCCGGCATGCGCTTCAACGCTTCGTCCATGGGCCGATACATCAGCGTCGTCACATAGGCGCCCGCACCCCAGTCCTTGCCGACCGGGATGTCGACCTCGGTGCCGCCCTTGGCGACCGCGACCTCGCGCATGTCGGCGAGGCCGTTGGCCATGACCGCGACCAGCGCGGTGCCGGCGTGCTTCGAGGCGATGCGCAGCTTCGCGGTGTCGCCGGCCGCATAGCTCGGCTTGTCGAGCGCGGTGTCGAGAACCTCGGGGCTGTCGGGGTTGTCGGCGCTGGCGAACCAGCCGGCATTGAACGCGACGCTCGACTGCGAAGGCGCTTCGCCGGGTGTCGTCACCTCGAGGCGATAACGGCCGTACTTGACCGGCGCGGCGATTTTCGCAGGAGCATCCCCGAGAATATCGATCGTGCCGCTCGCGACCTTGCGGGTGAACGTCACCGCTTCGTAGTTCCACGAGCCGTCACGCGAATACCACTGCCAGCTGGTCTCGAGTTCGAGCAGTTGCCAGTTGGCGCCCTTGAAGGCGGCGCGATTACCGTCAGCCGCGAGATAGATCACCTCGAACGACGCGTCACCGCCCTGCTCACCAAGACTCTCCGCCTTGAACAGGTTCTTGATGCCGATGCGCGGACCCGTCGCCGCGACGGGAACCGTGACGGTGCGTTCGATGCCGCGGCCGCCCGGCTCCTTCAGCTTGGCGACGATCTGCGCTTCGAGAGGCTTCGCGGTGGCGGGAATCTGCGGCAGCTTCAGCGCGATGTCGGCATGGCCCCTGGCGTCGGTATCGGGCACCGCATCGAGCGGCGCGCGCACAGGACTTACCGTCTCGTCGGCGAGGCCGAAGCGATAACCCTCGAAGCCCTTGAGATCACCCGCGACCGGCTTGACGATGATTTCGCCTTCGACCGAAAGGCCGGCGGCGGGCGGGCCGTAGAGATAGCGGCCGTCGAGCTTCACCGTCTTTGTGGTTTCGGGCGCGATGGCGTCTTCGGGTGCGGTCAGCGTCATGTCGAGACGCTCGGGCATGAAATCTTCGACGAGGAACGCGACCTGCGCGATCGGCTCGCCGTTCGGATCGGCATGCAGCTTCGCACGCCAAGTTCCCGTCATCGCCCACGGTGACAGCGCGAGGTCGAGCGCGCGCGCGCCGAGGCCCTGATCGGCGGCGACGACGCGGCGGTGCTCGACGCCGTCGGGGCGCGAGACGATGATAGTCATCGGCGTCGTCACGGCGTTGGCGGCGGCATCGCGCACGATGGCGTTGAGATGCACGGTGTCGCCGGGGCGATAGACGCCGCGCTCGGTGTAGAGATAGCCGTCGATGGGGCCCGGCGCATCGCGACCCTTGACGCCGCGATCGGAGAGATCGAACGCGGCGGTGGCGAGATCGAGGAACGCGTATTCGCCGCCCTCGCCCTTCTCGGCGATCAGGATCGCTGGCGCGAGGCCGCCTTCGCCCTTGGCGAGATTGGCCGCGAACTTCACATAGCCGCGCGCATCCGACGTGCTTTCCGCCAGCACCTCGTTGTTCCTGGCGACGAGGCGCACTTTCGCGTTGCCGATCGGTCTGGTGTCGGCGAGCGAGCGCACCAGCGCGTGGATGCCGTCCTGGCCCGAGAATGCGGTGAGGCCGAGATCGGACACCACGAACCATTGCGTGGCGACGCTGCCGTCACCCTCGCCGCTCTTGTGGTCGGGGCGCGCGATCATCACGTAGGCGCCGGGCTTCAGAGGTCCGGTCGCCTCGCTGACCGGCACGGCCGTCACGGTTTCGGCGTTGAGCTTGCCGGTGACCGGCATGACGCCCTTGTAGACGCGCTCGCCCGAGCGGCTTTCGATGGTCTCGACGTCCCACGTCGAGAGCTGGCGTTCGAGATCGCCGTTTTGCAGGGTCTGCGCGAGGTTGCGATCACCGATGCGATAGACCTCGACCTTGACTTCGCGTGTGTTGATGGAGACGACCGGAATGCCCTGCTGGCCGCGCGACGGCAGCACGTAGGCGCGACCGCTGAAGCGCACTGACGGCTTGCGATCGGGCACGTAGATGGCGACGTCGACGGTCTTCGCCAGCGCTTCGCCGACATCCGACGGCAGGCCGGCCTTGAGCTGGATTTCGTAGCGCTCGCCGTGCTTCACGCCGTCGACGCAGAGCTGCTTGTTCTCGGGACTGACTCCGGCGGGATCCTTGCCGCCGACGCTGACGAACTTGGCGAAGTCGACCGGCGCGCGCGACAGCATCTCGGAGAACTGCAGGCAGATGCGTGGGTTAGCGGCCTCGCTGTCGATGCGGTAGTCGGTCATGCGGAAGCCGTGCTCGGCGGCGAGCTTGTCGAGCGAAGCCTGCACGCGCGGATCGGCGACGAGCGTGATGGAGGCTTTGAGCGACTCGATCGCCGGCCGCCAGAACGCGCGCCGCTTGAGCGCATCGCCGAGCACCGCCAGCGCCATCGCTTTCGTCTTCGTGTCGCCGGCGCGCTCATAGGCGAGGTAGGCGGCGCCGGAGGCATTGACCGGCAGATCGAATTTCTCGCTGCCCTTGTTCGGGTCGGGCGTGATCGCCAACAGCGCTTCGGCGAGGCCGATCCAGGCAACCGCGTTCTTCGGCTCGCCGACCACGGCCATGGCGAAGTTGCGCGCCGCGAGCCGCGCGTCCTTGGCGCCCGCGGCCTTGGCCGCCGCCGCGATCAGCTGATCGGTGCGCTGCGTACCGGGCTTCCAATGGGTCTTCAGGTACGCCTCGTAGCGCTCGCCGTCCTTGGCGACGCCGGCATGCGCGAAACCTTTGGTCTCCGCGTAGGCGGAGCCGGAGAGCATCATGGAGGCCGTGAACGACAGCGGGGGGAGGACGGTGAGGGAGAGCAGGAGGTGCATCAAGGCACGCATGGGAGCCACCTGGTGTTGGTGCTTCTCGAATATCGACACGGTCGGCGCGCGAGGAGTTCAGCGCGCAGTCCATCGCGTCCATCATCGGACCGCGAGGGGCGGGAGGTGAAGGCCATCACGCGGGAATGACGGAACAGCGGCGATAGCGAGGGTATTGTCGCAAAATTCCGGGGAATGCGCCTTGATGTTGCCGCGTCCTGTCCGGCCGTGGGCGTCGCCCGCGTCGGCGCCGCCACCAAGAAAGACTGCATACGCACGAACGGGTGTCCCAGAAAAAATCGGGCCTGTTTCTGCCGGAACAGCGCCGATCCCGGGTCTGAGCGAGATTGAGCCTACGAGCTGCGAGCAAGCAGCAAGGCGAAACCCTCGGACCCCCCGGAGAAACCCAATGCAGATCCAAGGCGAGATCACCAAGTTCCGCAGCGACATCGGCGCCGGCGTCATCGTTTCTGAGAGCGGCCGCAAGTACCGGTTTACCAAGACCGAGGTCATCAATTCCGGCTCCGACCTGGTGGGCGCTACGGTCGACTTCTTCGTCGTCGCCAACCGGCCGACCGAGATCATCGTCATGCAGGGCTCGCCCTGGTCGGTCTTCGCGACCGCCGGCCGCGCCTGATCGAACGAGCGAAACGCCAACAGAGCCAACGCGAGAGCGACCAGGAGAGCGACATGACCACCAACGGCTTCGATACGACCGACCTGCCGATCGTCCGCCGCGCCGCCCTGGCGCTCGCCATGCACCTGCTGATCGAGGATGAGCGCGGTCTCGTATTCCTGAACGGCGCCGGCGATGCCGACCGCGCCCGCCTCGAGACCCGATTCTGGGATTGCTTCGACGGCGACACCGCCGAGGGCGTCGCCACCCTGGTTCGCCTGTGGAGCCTGATCGACGTGTTCCAGTCGCGCCGCCTGCGCCGGATGTTCCTGGAGCGCGGCTTCGCCATGATCCCGGCCGCCGTCAAGGTCGCTGCCACGAGCCGCCTCAGCCTCGACTGGGGCTTCAATCCGCAGCGCTTCGTGACGGCTCTTTCCGTTCGCCCGGCCACCGCCGCAGTGCACCGCCTGCAGCCCGCCCCGGTCGCTGCCGAGCTGGCGATGGCCGCCTGAACCAACGCATGTGAATGCTGCGCCGGTCGTCAGGCACCGGCGCAGGCGGCACAGGTGCCGCGCAGCTCGAGTGTCATGCGATCGACCTTGAAGGCAGCTTTCGCCGCCCACGTGCCGAGGGCGTCCACCGCTTCCGCACAGCCGAATTCGTCGACGGCGCCACAGCGCTCGCAGATCGCGAAAACCGCCGTGCCTTCGTCGTGCTTGTGATGCGAGCAGGCGACGAAGGCGTTGATGGACTCGAGCCGGTGCGCGTGTCCTTCCGCGATCAGCCGGCCAAGCGAGCGGTACACCGTCTGAGGTGCCAGCACGACCTCGCCACGCAATTGGTCGATCAGTTCGTAGGCGCTGACCGGACGTCCTGCCTCGCGCAGGGCGCCTTCGATGAGGCGGTCTTGCACGTCGGCCGGGCGGCGCTTGCTCAATTTGCGCATCGATGGGCTTCCACGGTTGTTCGCCGCCACAGGTAGCATATCCCGCGCCGCATGCGAGAGCGGCCGGCTATCCCGTGTAGCTGCCCGGCGTGATCGCGCGTTCCGACCGGGCGCGCCGGCCGGCGAAACGGCGTTTCAGTTCGGCCGAGCGGATCGCCTCGGCGATGCGCGGGCGCACCTCGGCGCGGAACCGCGATCCGTTGAAGACGCCGTAGTGGCCGACGCCCGGCTGCACGTAGCGGTAGTGCATATCGCGCGGGATATTGGGGCAGAGGTCGTGCGCGGCGGCGGTCTGGCCGGGGCCGCAGATGTCGTCGCGCTCGCCCTCGATGGTGACGAGCGCGGTGTCGCGAATGGCGCCGCAATCCACCAGCCGGCCGCGATGGCGGAACTCTCCGGTCGCCAGCGCGTGGCGCTGGAACACGCGGTCGATGGTCTCGAGATAGAAGCGGGCGGGAAGATCCATCACCGCCATGTATTCCTCGTAGAACTCGTCGTGCTGGCGCACGCTGTCGCGGTCGCCCTCGACGAGGTGGTGGAACAGCTTGACGTGCGCATAGGCGTGGCGCTCGAGGTTCATGGTCATGAAGCCGGTGAGTTGGAGGAACCCCGGATAGACGGGCCGCAGGTAGCCGGGGTTCGGGAACGGCACCGTCGCGACGATGTTCTTCTCGAACCAGGCGAGCGGCTTCTGCTCGGCGAGACGGTTGACGGCGGTCGGATTGCGGCGCGTGTCGATCGGTCCGCCGATCAGCGTCAGCGAGGCAGGTGCCGCCGGATCGGCGTCGGCGGCGAGCAGCGCGGTGGCGGCGAGCGCCGGCACCGAGGGCTGGCAGACGGCGATCACGTGCGTGTCGGGGCCGAGCTGGCGGAGGAAATCGAGCAGGTAGTCAATGAAATCGTCGAGGCCGAAGTCACCGGCGGCGAGCGGCACGTCGCGCGCGTCGATCCAGTCGGTGATGTAGACGTCGTGCTGGGGCAGCAGCGCGCGCACGGTGCCGCGCAGCAGCGTCGCGTAATGACCCGACAGCGGCGCGATCAGCAGCACCCGCGGCAGTTCCTCGCCGGCCGGCGCGCCATCCTCGCGCCGGAAATGCAGCAGATCGCAGAACGTGCGCCGCGCCACGATCGTCTCGCGTATGGCAGCCGAGCTGCCGTCGGGAGCCGTCACGCGGTCGATGGCGAAGTCCGGCTTGCCGTAGCGCCGCGTCAGCCCCTCGAACACTCCGCAAGCCGCCGACATCGTGCGCGCCGGCAGCGTCCGGGCGAACGGATTGAGCGGGTGATCGAGCTGCGCCTTCAGCATGCGCGTGGCGAGGCGCCAGGGCGAGATCAGCGTATGGGCCAGCTCGTAGGCTTGATAATGCATGTCGCTTCGCTTGGATGTCCGGGCAACACCCTATCGCGGAACCGGGGCCGCAAGCCAACGGAACCTCGCCCAATCGCGAGGAACGTAAACGCCCGACCCTGTCGACAGGCGCGCGCGTCAGCTCCGGCAGGCCGACACCATGTAGTTGACGTCGGTATCGGCCGAGCGGTTCCAGGTGTCGCGCAGCGGATCGTAGGTGACGCCCTCTCGCCGGTCCGGGGCGAGCCCCGCGGCGCGCATCTGCTCCTCGAGTTCGTCCGGAGTGATGAAGCGGTCCCACTGATGGGTGCCGCGCGGCAGCCAGCCGAGCACGTATTCGGCGCCGACGATGGCGAGCAGCCAGGCTTTCGAGGTGCGGTTGATGGTCGAGGCGATCAGCACGCCACCCGGCTCGACGACGCGCGCGGCGGTGGCGAGGAAGGCCGCCGGGTCCGGCACGTGTTCCAGCACCTCGAGGCAGAGCGCCACATCATAGCGCTCGCCGGCCGCCGCGACGTCTTCGATGCTCTGGGCGCGGTAGTCGACCGGCACGCCGGCGTCGGCCGCATGCGCTCGTGCCGCGGCGATGCTGTCGGTGGCGAGGTCGATGCCGGTAACGGTGGCGCCGAGCCGGGCGAGCGGTTCGGCGACCAGACCGCCGCCGCAGCCGATGTCGATCAGGCGGACGCCCGCGAGCGGTTTCAGACCGCGATCGGGCAGCAGCAAGGCGGCCGTGACCACCTCGCGCACGAAGCCGAGCCGGGCAGGCGCCAGCCGGTGCAGCGGCCGGAAGACGCCGTCCGGGTCCCACCACTTGGTGGCCATGGCGCCGAAGCGCTCGACTTCGGCCGGGTCGACGTTGGGCGCGGCGCCGTTCGGGGCCGGCTGTTCGCGTTGGATTTGGGGCGTTGTTTCGGCGGCTCTTTGCATGGGCGGAGTAGGCGACCGTCGCAGCGCCCGAGTCAAGGCTCTGCTGCCCGTTGCGGCAACGCGCCGATGAAGATAGAAGTGCGCGCAATTCGGGGGGGCGAGGGAGCCTGCGCCGGGTGCATGACCAACTTTGAGCCCGCCTTCGCGCGGCTGCGCGGACCGGGGTTGAGAGCAACATGGCAGTCGTGGTGATGAAGTTCGGCGGCACCTCCGTCGCCGACGTGGAGCGCATCCGCAACGTGGCCCGCCACGTCAAGCGCGAGGTCGATGCCGGCAACAAGGTGGCGGTGGTCGTCTCGGCCATGTCCGGCACCACCAACCGGCTGGTCGACTGGGTGCGCGATGCCAACCCGCTCTACGACCCGAAGGAATACGACGCGGTCGTCGCCTCGGGCGAGAATATCACCGCCGGCCTGCTCGCCATCGTGCTGCAGCAGATGGGCTGCAAGGCCCGCTCCTGGCAGGGCTGGCAGATCCCGATCGAGACCAGCGACGCACACGGCTCGGCCCGCATCACCAATATCGACGGTGACGCCATCCGCGCCCGTCTCGATGCCGGCGAGGTCGCGGTCATCACCGGCTTCCAGGGCATCGAGCCGAAGACCGGCCGCCTCGCCACGCTCGGCCGCGGCGGCTCCGACACCAGCGCCGTCGCCATCGCCGTCGCGCTCAAGGCCGACGTCTGCGACATCTACACGGATGTCGACGGCGTCTATACGACCGACCCGCGCATCGTGCAGAAGGCGCGCCGCCTGCCCAAGGTCTCCTACGAGGAGATGCTGGAAATGGCGTCGCTCGGCTCCAAGGTGCTGCAGACGCGGTCGGTGGAGCTGGCGATGGTCTACCGCACGCGGGTTCGCGTGCTGTCGAGCTTCGTGAAGCCCGAGGACATGAGCCCGGTCCGCCTGGATCAGCTCGAGAATATCGGCACTATTGTCACCGACGAGGATGAGATCGTGGAGCAGCAGGTTGTCAGCGGCATCGCCTACGCCAAGGACGAGGCGAAGATCACCATTCTGAACGTCGCCGACAAGCCGGGCGTCGCCGCCTGTATTTTCGGCCCGCTGGCGGCGGCCAACATCAACGTCGACATGATCGTCCAGAACATCGCCCCGGACGGCAAGAGCACGGACATGACGTTCACGGTGCAGGCAGCCGAACTGGCGCGCACGCTGGATGTTTTGAAGACGGCGGCCAAGGACATCGGCTACGCCGAGGTGCGCTCGTCGGGCGACGTCGCCAAGATCTCGGTGATCGGCATCGGCATGCGCAGCCATGCCGGCGTCGCCGCCAAGATGTTCCAGGCACTGGCCGACAAGGGCATCAACATCCAGGCGATCTCGACCTCCGAGATCAAGATCAGCGTGTTGATCGACGCCGCGTATGCGGAGCTGGCGGTGCGGACCCTGCATTCGGTCTACGATCTCGACGCCGCCTGATACCGAGCATTTTTTGCGCCGCCGTAACGGTGCCCGTCAGGCGATGCGGTAGCGGTGCCGGTCATCTGGCAATCGTACAGAGAGCCCTCGATTTGCTGCGGCGCACCAAGCGTTTTCGCGGTGCGCCAAGCGATATGTGAATGTGTACGCCGGGGCGCAATTTGCTCGTCACCGGGGTCCGAATGAGCCATAGGTGGCCACGCTCGGCGAAGGGATCGGGCTCAGCAGGATCGCGCAAGTAGAGGCCCGGACCGTCGTCGGTTCGGGTACAGAACTTGCAGCGAACTGCGCAAACCCGGTGTTGCGGGCGGCTGGACATGGCGTTGCCCGATATCTGGGCAGCTTGATGGGCAAGGGGCGATGCAGAGCAGGCGGAATGACGATCCAGCCGTTGCGCCGTCGGAGCCGACGTTGCGCATCATCATGCGCCGTCTCCGCGACATCATGGCGGAGCCGGGCGACGGCCAGTCGCGCCTTGACAAGATCGTCCGCCACGTCGCCGGCGTCATGGTCGCCGAGGTCTGCTCCATCTATCTGAAACGGCAGGACGGCTCGCTTGAGCTGTTCGCGACCGAAGGCCTCAATCCGGCATCGGTGCACAACACGCGCCTGAAGCGCGGTGAAGGCCTCGTCGGCCGTTGCGCCGAACTCGGCGTGCCGGTCAACGAGCCGGACGCGCAGAAGCACCCGGCCTTCTCCTATCGCCCGGAGACCGGCGAGGAGGTCTATCACTCGCTGCTGGCGGTGCCGATCCTGCGCAGCGGGCAGGTGCTCGGCGTGCTGGTGGTGCAGAACCACGCCTACAAGCAGTATTCCGACGACGACGTGGAGACCCTCCAGAACACCGCCATGGTGGTCGCGGAGCATCTTGTCTCCGGCGCGGTCGCCAATGCCGGCGCCGACATCGAAATCTCGCGCTCGCTGGCGGCGGTCATCCGCGGCGAGAGCATGTCCGACGGCATCGCCCTCGGTCATGTCGTCTTGCACGAGCCGCGCATCGTCGTCACCAAGCTGATGGCCGAGGATCCGGCCGAGGAAATGGGCCGCCTCGAAGCGGCGATCGTCGAGTTGCGCTCGACGCTCGACGAGATGCTGGTGCACGAGCAACTCGCCAGCGACGGCGACCATCGCGACGTGCTCGAGGCCTATCGCATGTTCGCGCACGATCGTGGCTGGGAGCGGCGGCTGCGCGAGGGCGTGCAGAGCGGGCTGACGGCGGAAGCCTCCGTCGAGCGCGTGCAGAATTCCTCGCGCGCCCGCATGCTGCGTCAGGCCGACGCCTACTGGGCGGAACGCCAGCGCGATTTCGACGACCTGTCCGACCGGCTGCTGCGTATTCTCGCCGGCCGCCCGCATGGCGCGCGCCTGCCGCTCGAAATGCCGGATGACACCATTCTCGTCGCCCGCACCATGGGGCCGGCGGAACTGCTCGACTATGACCCGAAAAAGCTGCGCGGCCTCGTCGTCGAGGATGGCAGCCCGCAGAGCCACGTGGCGATCGTCGCCAAGGCGCTCGGCATCCCGGCCATCGGTCATGCCGTCGGCGTCGTCGAGCATGTCAGCCCCGGCGACGGTGCGGTGCTCGATGCGGAAACCGGCGAGGTGCACCTGCGCCCGCTGCCGGACGTGGTCTCGGCCTACTCCGACAAGGTCCGCTTCCGCGCGCGGCGGCAGAAGAAGTACGAAGCCCTGCGCGACAAGAAGGCCATCACGCGGGATGGCCGCCGCATCGAACTGAACATCAATGCCGGGCTGCTCTACGACCTCTCGCACCTCGACGAGTCGGGTGCCGACGGTATCGGCCTGTACCGCACCGAGCTGCAGTTCATGGTCTCGCACACCTTCCCGCGGCTCGAGCGCCAGGCGCAGAGCTACCGGCAGGCGGTCGAGGCGGCGGCCGGCAAGCCGATCGTGTTCCGCGCCCTCGACATCGGCGGCGACAAGGTGCTGCCGTACCTGCATCAGGTGAAGGAAGAGAACCCGGCGATCGGCTGGCGCGCGATCCGCATGTCGCTCGACCGGCCGGCGCTGTTCCGCACCCAGGTGCGCGCGCTGCTCAAGGCGACGGCGGGCGGCGAACTGCGCCTGATGGTGCCGATGATCTCGACGGCGGCCGAGATGGTGCAGGTCAAGGCGATGTTCGACCGTGAACTCGGGCTGATCCGGCGCAAGGGCCTGCCGTGCCCGGAGCGCGTCAAGCTCGGTGCGATGTTCGAGGTGCCGAGCCTGTTCTTCGAACTGCCCGAGCTGCTGAAGACGGTCGATTTCCTGTCGATCGGCTCCAACGACTTGTTGCAGTTCCTGTTCGCGGCCGACCGCACCAACGCGCGCGTCGCGAGCCGTTACGATACCCTCTCTCCGGCGCCGCTGCGGGCGCTGAAGACGGTGGTCGAGGCCTGCCGCAGCCACGGCGTGCCGGTGACGGTGTGCGGCGAGATGGCGGGCCGACCGATCGAGGCGATGGCGCTGATCGCGCTGGGCTTCCGCTCGGTTTCCATGGCGCCGTCGAGCGTCGGCCCGGTCAAGGCGATGATCCTGTCGCTCGAGGCTGATCGCGCCGCTGCCGAGCTGGAGCGTCTGCTGGCGCGTGGCGAGCGCGACATCCGCACGGCGCTGATGCGGTTTGCCCGCAAATCCGGCATCGAGCTCTAGATGTGAACTCTCAGGAGGTTGTCCATTCGGTCCGGACCGGGGAAGCTGAAGTTGCGACACAACAACTTCACACCGGGGGACCGAATGTGAACGCGGCTCTTCGGCCACACCCGGCGCGGGAAGGTTCGAGAGGGGGTTGAGCCACCCCCCGGTTGGAGCACAATCGCCCCGACGGCGCCGGGCGCGCCGGTGACGTCGCAAATTCCATCGGGGTGGTGCGTAAACGGTGATGCGTGGCGACCTGCCATATGCTGCGGGAAGGGTGAGCGGGGTGGCTGGTGCGTCGGCACTGGCTGCGCCGCAACTGCTCGTCGGCGTGCGCCGTTCGCTCGGCCTCAGCCTCGACGAGCTGGCCGGGCGCCTGGGTATCCTGCCCATACTTGCTGCAGCCTTCGAACAGGGACGGCTCGAAAGCCTGCCGCCCTGGCCGCAGACCGCCGACATCGTGCAGCGCTGGATCGGCCTTGCGGGGATCGATCCGGCACCGGCCCTGAGCGAGTTCCGCAACGCCATGGCATCCGCCCGCCCTTCGCGGACCGATCGCGCGATCGCGGACGGTCCGGTGGTACTCGCCGCGAGATCGCGGAGCGTAGGAGAACCAGTCGATCCCGCGCCGACGCGCGAAGCTGCCCGTATTGCCCGCGACGATACCGAAGCGCGCATCGCGGCGGTGGCGCGCGTGCTCGGCCGGCAAGCCCAGTCCGCCCCGTCGTCGCAAGCCGCTGCCATGACGCCGTCGCAAACGGCGCACGAGCCGCCGGTCGACGGCTCCTCGACGTCGTCCAGCCGTGTTGCGCACTGGCGCGATCGGTGGCGTCGCGGCTGGCCGAAAGCCGGTTCCGGAGCCGAGGCACTGCCAGCGGCAGAGAGTCTGCGAGGTGGCGGTCGCCCGTGGCGCCTCGCGACCGGCGCCGCGCTGCTGCTGTTCATGCTCGGCGGTGCGGCTTTCAATACCTCGGTCAGGGCGGCGGCGGTTTCCGCCCTGCCGGAGCCGGCGGGCCGCGCCGTTCGCTCGTTCTCGGATTTCCTCGCCGAGTATTTCGCTCCGGTACGTGAAGGGCATCGCTGGATCGACGTCGCCGACCCGCGTTCGCGCCGCGGAGACAAATTGCGCGTCCACACCCGTTTGGATTAGATGCCCGCGGGCCGGCTCTGCGCCGGACGAATCGTGCGCGTGCGCCATCGAAGCGTTCGCGTGCTGCATCTCTGTCTCTCTAAACCTGTGTCCGGGCCGCTCACTGCGCCAAGCACGTCGAAGCGCGCCGCCCGATCCGCTTGCGAAGGTCCCGACGCCCCGATGAGCACATTTCCCGAAGACAAGCTCGACCGCATGGTCGATCGCTGGGAGGCGATCCAGCGCGAGCTCAACGCGGGCCCGAACCAGGCGACCTATGCGGCGCTGACCAAGGAATTCGCCAGTCTCGATCCGATCGTTGCCACCATCGTCGAGCTGCGCCAGACGCGCCGCGAGATCGCCGACCTCGAAGCCATGCGCGCCGACCCGGCAGCGGATCGCGAGATGGCCGCGCTCGCCGACGAGGAATTGTCGGCGCTCGTCCCCCGCCTCGAGGAAATTGCGCAGCGGCTGCAGATCCAGCTGCTGCCGAAGGATGCCGCCGACGAGCGTAGCGCCATCCTCGAAGTGCGCGCCGGCACCGGCGGCGACGAGGCAGCGCTGTTCGCGGCCGACCTGTTCCGCATGTACTCGCGCTATGCCGATCTGCATGGCTGGCGCACCGAGATCATCTCGATGGCCGAGAACGACCTCGGCGGCTATCGCGAAATCGTCGCCTCCATCACCGGCCAGGGTGTGTTCGCCAAGCTCAAGTTCGAGAGTGGTGTGCATCGCGTGCAGCGCATCCCGGCGACGGAAGCGAGCGGGCGCATCCACACCTCGGCGGCGACCGTCGCCGTGCTGCCGGAGGCCGAAGAGGTCGACATCGACATCCGACCCGAGGACATCCGCATCG
>CALFEM010000086.1 GCA_937950105.1 uncultured Alphaproteobacteria bacterium
CGAGATGCCTAAGTGACTGGAGTTCAGACGTGTGCTCTTCCGATCTGGACAAGACCTGCGCCGCAAAACGTGACCGGACGTGAAGCGTGTCAGCTCGCCCGGGCGAACGGCAGCTCCGGCTCGTCCTCGCCATCGACGGGCAGGTCGAGCGGCTTGGGCTGCGGGAAGGCGACGACGTTACTCGAGTTCGGTTCGGCGGCGCGGCGCTGGCGGAACCAGCGCAACGACGTGTTGGTTAACATCGCCTGATCGTCGACCGACTGGACCAGCAGGCCGTCGTCGTTGTCGAGCAGGCCACCGAGACGTTCGGCGATGGCTTCCTCGCTCTCCTCCGAGGTGACGTACCAGGTGCTGTCGAGCGGGCGTGCCCAACGCTCACCGAGCGTCATGATGGACTGGGCCACGGCGTGCTTGTTGAGGGCGGGGTTGGCGAGGTCGTAGGCGATGAGAAACGTGCGCATGGGGGGCTCTCTCGGCAACGAATTCGGGGTGCGGGGAGAGAGACGCGGTACGAGGCTCTCGGGGCAGATGGGCTTCCGTCGGCGGTGCGGGTTGCGCGTCGGAACGTAAGAAGAACATGTCACGAGTCAGCGCGACTGTCCAGCGGTAGTTCGAATTTTGTTCTTTTTCGGTTCCGCTGCCGGGTACAACGCTGCGCGGGAGCTAGCGCCGGTCGAACAGCGCCAGCTGGCCCGGTTCGGTCGCCCCGCGCGGAATGCGGCGATAGCCGTAGCTGGTGCGGTCCGCGAGCGACGGATGGCGGCTGCGGAACTCGGCTTCGGCCTTCCTGCGGCTGGCGGGGAACCGCTCACCCCACCAGACTTCGTACAGGCGGCGGGAGTCGCAGCCATAGCGCGCCACCAGCGTTTTCAGCGGGATGCGCAGCCAGCGTGCAATCCAGATCTCGACGGCGTCGCCTTCCGACAGCCGCAGGTGCGCGGCGGCTTGCGATGCGGCAGGAGGTTCAGGCATCGCCTGAGTAGCGAGCAGGGCGGTCGAGGGCACGGGCATGGCGGATTGAACTCGTCACTTGACGGCACGAACGAAAGCACGTTTGTCGCCCGGAAAACGAGCGAACTCAAGGCGGCGCGCGCTGCATCAACATCTGGCGCCGTCTCGCGCATGCAACTCCAACATCTCGTGGTGAGCCCGTGATCCTGTTCCCGGCAATCGATCTCAAGGACGGCAAGTGCGTTCGATTGAAGCTCGGCGAGATGAGCGAGGCGACCGTCTTCAACGACGATCCGGCGGCGCAGGCGAAGACGTTCGAGCAACAGGGGTTCGAATACCTGCACATCGTCGACCTCAACGGCGCTTTCGCCGGCCGCCCGGTCAACGGTGCGGCGGTGGAGGCGATCCTGGCTGCCGTCTCTATGCCGGTGCAGCTCGGCGGCGGCATCCGCGATCTCGCCACCATCGAGACCTGGCTGGCGAAGGGCATCCGCCGCGTCATCCTCGGCACGGTCGCGGTGCGCGATCCGGAGCTGGTGCGCGAGGCATGCCGTCTTTATCCGGGGCGGGTGGCGGTCGGCATCGACGCCAAGGGCGGCAAGGTCGCAGTCGAAGGCTGGGCCGAGACCAGCGAGCTGACCGGCATCGATCTGGCGCGTCGCTTCGAGGACGCCGGCGTCGCCGCCATCATCTACACCGACATCGACCGTGACGGTGTGCTGAAGGGGCTCAACCTGCCGGCGACGGCGGAGCTTGCCCGCGCGGTTTCGATCCCGGTGATCGCGTCCGGCGGGCTCGCCTCGATGGAGGACATCCGTGCGCTGTGCCGGCCCGAGTACGCGATGCTCGAAGGGGCCATCTCGGGGCGCGCGCTGTACGACGGTCGCATCGACCCGGCCGAAGCGCTGGCGGTGCTGAAGGGGGCGCGGGGCTGATGCAGACGTGGATGGTGCGCGCGGGGCGGGATGTGCTTTCGCCGCGGTGCCGCCGCTCCTGTCAGAAGCGGTAGCCGTAGCGGATGCCGAGGCGGTCCAGCCCCTCGTTGAAGTCGGCGAGGTTGGCATTCGACGTGTGCTCGAACCAGGCCGAGAGGCTGTTCCTCGCATCGAGGCGAATGCCGATCTCGAACGGAATGTGGAACAGAACGCGCGATCCGAGCGCCTTCCTGTCGAGGGCGACCGGATCGAGTTCGCCGTCGTGGATCGCGGCGCCGAGGCCGATGCCGAAGAACAGACCGGATGGCCCCTCGATCTGCCAGCGTGCGTCGACATAGACGTGGCTGGTGTCACCGCCGGTGTTGATGGAGGCGCCGATCGCCGGGCTGATCGAGCCCCACAGGAACGGCATCGACGGCGACAGGATGACCTCGACATTGATGTCCGGCGCATCGCTCTCGAGCTGGAAGCCGCTCCACAGGTCAGGCACGTCGTGGGCAAGGATGCCGGCCTTGATCTCGGAGACGAGACCCGCCGCGAGCGCCGGCGTGCAGCTCGGCCAAGCCAATCCGAGCGCCAGCGCGCTGGCGCTGCACGCGGCGGCGAAATGACGGCGGACTTTGCGTGGGTGATGCGGGCGATCGAGCATGCCCGCAAAGTGTGCTTCGCCGCGCGGCTTGGCAATTGCAGCGCGCACGCCGGGGAAAATAGGACAGCATGCGTGCCTGACCCGCCACAGATATGCGCGCAACGGATGGATGCGCTTAGTCTTCTGAGAATGATCCCCCGATCGACGCAGAAGCTTCCACCGGGGGCTTCACGAACTTCTCTGTATGCGGACCGGCCAGGCTGATCGGATCACTCGCCGCAGGCGACCGAGATGGTCAGCCCGGCGGCGGGGATGAAGCGGCGGCAGCCGAGATCGCGGGCTTCGGTCTCGGCCGGTTCGATCGCCGCATCGAGCGCTGCGACCGCCGGCTCGGCGAGCGGAACGGCCTTGTCCGCGACTGCGGCGACGGACGTGGTGACGGGAGCGCCACGGCGCACCTCCTGCTCGGCGGCAGCAACAGCGGTCTTGCGGCTGCTGGACGAGGACGACTGCGCCACAGCGCGTGGCTTGCTGGCGCGCACGCTGTAGGCGCTCTTGGCCGGAGCGGCGCGATAGCTGTAGCCGCTGCTCCTATAGCCACCACCACCGCAGCTTCCGGCCTCGGCGGCGGACGCGAAGGCGCCGGCGGCGAGGACCAGGGTGGTCGAGAGGGTGAGGATGGTCTTGGTCATGGCCGGTGCTCCTTCAGGGCGTTGCTGTGATGCCTGACCATGCCCGGTCCCCGTGCCGCCTGCTGTTCCGGCCGAAACATGCCGAGAATTTCTGTTGTTCGTTGCGGGCGCAGGAGCAAGCTTTATGCGCGCGGGGCGCGGGCGTAAGAACGCTGTGGCGTCCGGTGGCGCCGCAGATGACGGAGGGGCTCGACCATGACGCGCATCCTGTTCTCGACCGGCAACGTGATCGTCTCGCTGGTTCTCGGAGCCCTGTTGTTCGGCTGGCTGTTCCTGCGGTTCCCCGAGACCTTCGCGGCGCTGCTCGACTGGGCGGGCGGCTTCAAGACCTGGCTCATCAGCCGTGGCATCTCGATCGAGTACAACAACTGGATCCGCGTGCTGCTGGAAGAGCGCCAGCTCGTGTTCATGGGCTGCACCATCGTGGCGCGCATCGTGCTCTCGATCCTGACGTATCCGATCGTGCTGTGGCGCGAGCGCAGCTGAATCAGGCACCGGCCGGTTGCGCGCCGCGGCGCGCCTGCGAAACGAGGGGTACGTTGCACCGCCGTCGTGGTTAACCCGGCGTTAGCCTCCGTCCGAGTACAGTGCGTTCAAGTCGCGCGGCAATGAGTGCCGTGTCGTTTCGACGTATGCGTACGGGGGAATGAGATCGGAAGAGCGTCGTGTAGGGAAAGAGTGTAGATCTCGGAGGTCGCCGT
>CALFEM010000087.1 GCA_937950105.1 uncultured Alphaproteobacteria bacterium
TGTCCGACAACACATAGACGTCGAAGGCGTGCGCCTTGCCGTGCGCGGCGAGATCGTCGACGGTCGCTTCGATGGTGCCGGCGATGCGTGCCGGGTCCTCGTGATAGACGGGAAACAGCAGCGCGGTGCGCTCGTTCAAAGGCCCGCGCGAATCCGGCAGCTCGATATTGTCGGGCCGATCCCCGGCGGCGAGGCTGACGAAGCCGAGCGCGGCGCTGAGCGAGCCGAGCGCGATCCAGCCGAACGCCATCGTCGAAAGCACGAGGAACACGATCTGCAACGGCGTCATGCCGATGACGCTCAACACGCGATGCAGCTCGTAGCCGAACGCCAGCGTGGCCATCGCCGCACCGCCGAACAGCGCGATGCGCATGCCGAGCACCTGGACGACCGGTCCCTTGCGCTGCACGTCGGGCTCGGTGGCGAAGTCCTGCTCCGGCATGGCCATGGGCGCGGCCGCAGGCAGCAGCGAGGGATCGCTCGCGTCGCGCGGCCGGGCGATCTCGATTGAATTCTCGGAACTCATCGATCGGCTCTCACTCGTGCTCATGAACGCGTCCAACGGTAGAGCCAGCTTTCGGAGATCTGCCGATCGTTGGCCTTCAGGCCCAAACGCAGTTCCACCACGTCGGTTCCTGAACTGTTCAGCTCGAAGCTGACGCGCAGCCCGCGAATTTCGGGGTTTTCCTGCACGACCACGTTGGCGATGCTGCCGGCACTGGCGGCGACCTCCGCGCGCGGCAGTCCGCCGAGTTCGGGCAGCGCCGGACCCTTGAAGTCGATGACAAACAGCCGCTGCTCCGGATTGGTGCCGTTGCCGAGCCGCGTCTTGACCACCTTGATGCCGGCCCAGGCGACCGGCACGCTCGGCCCCCAGTGCATGCGATAGCCGTAGGTGTAGGTCTTGCCCGGCTCGAGCGGCTTCGCCGGCTTCCAGTAGGCCACCACGTTGTCGTGGACCTCGGTGTCGGTCGGGATCTCGATCAGCTCGACGTAGCCTTCGCCCCATGGCCCCTTCGGCTCGATCCAGAGCGAGGGACGCCGCTCGTAATGCGCCTCGAGATCCTGATAGTCGTTGAAGTCGCGGTCGCGCTGCATGAGACCGAAGCCCTTCACGTCCTTGTCGATGAAGGCGCTGGTCTGCAGCATGCGAGGATTGGTGAGCGGCCGCCACAGCCGTTCCTCGCGGCCGTTCAGGATCGCGAGCCCCTCGCTGTCGTGCACGGCCGGACGGTAGTCGAGCGGCAGGCGGTTCTGCGCCGCGCCGTGCCGGAACATGCTGGTCAGCGGCGCCAGGCCGACATGCGCCATCGCCTTGCGCGGATAGAGCGTGAAATCGACATCGACCGTCGTGGTGTCGCCCGGCGTGACCGCAAACTTGTAGGCACCGGTGGTCGAAGCACTGTCGAGCAGGGCATGGATGACGATGGTGCGCGCGCCCTGCGCCGGCTTTTCGATCCAGAAGCCGCGGAAGAACGGAAACTCCTCGCCGTTCGGGCGCGCCGTGTCGATGGCGAGACCACGCGCCGAGAGGCCGTAGCGCTGGTCACGCCCGACGGCGCGGAAATAGCTCGCACCCTGGAACACGACGTATTCGTCGAAGACATCGGCCCGGTTGAGCGGTCCGTGCACGCGGAAGCCCGAGAAGCCGTACGGAGCCTGCTCGGCCCCCTTGCCGATCAGCGGCCCGATCGAGAACAGCTTGCCGTCCGCCTTGAGCTGGCGCGACTTGCCGTTTTCGACCAGGGACAGGTCGACCGGCACGTCATAGAGGTAACCGAGCGCGAAAAGTTGCAGCTCGAAGTCACTTCCCTGCCCGCGCCAGACCGATTGCTCCGGGCGGAAGCGGATGTCGCGATACTGGTCGTAGGTCAGCTTGTTGAAAGGCTCGGGGACGTCGATGCGCGGCTTCGAGAACGCCTGTGCCGCGAGATCGCGCGCCATGTTGGGCACCGTCTCGGGCGTGAACGGCAGCCACGTCTCCGCAGACTCCCCTTCGGCCAGTGCGGCGCCCATGAACGACGGCGCCTTGGCTGCCAGAGCCATAACGGCACCGAAACCGGCGACACCGGTCAACAGATCCCGGCGACCTAGCGCGTTCTGACCCATGGAGCGTCTTTCGTCACTGACAGTCATATTGCATTGCACTCGACAGACGACGTGCAGTTACCCACCCGCAACGCCGTGGCGTTGCCGCCGCTGCCAGTCGGGTAGCCGTTGTGCGTCATCGCGGATCCGGAAGAGTTGTCGCCACACGTGGCGCAAGACACCGAGACTCGGACGTTTATCGTTGGATTGTGGCAGCAAATGTGACGACACCGGGCATCTCGACATGACCGCTGCGGACCACCTCCGCGACAAAATCGCTGCACGGGGGCAGTGGTGCTGCATCGCAATAAACATAGCCATCCGCATGGCTCTCGACAAGGCCGACCAACACGCTAATCATGCGTCATCGTGACAACAGCGCCACTCCAACGGCGCCGAATGGCAACAATTGGCGCGGAGCCGGCATGGCGCCTCAGTGGCGTCGCCATTGGCGAGCTATAGATCACGCGCGGAGCAGCCGCGATCACGTGTCGTGTACGGGGAGATTGGGCCATGCCCACCGAGATGATCCAGGAAAGCGCGCTGATCGAGGCCGTTATGATGACGCGCACGCAGATCGACTTCCTCTGGCAGGTGTTCATCACCGTTCACATCGCCGTCTTCGCCCTGCTGTTCATCTACGGTGAGCATGTCGACAACTTCAGCCTCACCATCCGGCTGTTCGCGCTTGCCGGCATGACACTGTTCCAATGGATCAACGGCAAGGCGTTGATCGGCGCCTACCTGCTGCTCGACGCCATGCAGGACCAGTACCGGGCGCTTTACGGGCAGGCCGAGCGCTTCCAGCCCAAATTCTACGAGCAATTCGTGCTCGCCTCGTACGCCGACCGCCCCAACATGGTGTACATCACGCACGGGCTCGCCCTGCTCGTCGTCGGCTACGCCCTGATGACGCGGCAGTCGCCGAAGGCCGCCAATGCCTGAAAACGCGGGCTCACGC
>CALFEM010000088.1 GCA_937950105.1 uncultured Alphaproteobacteria bacterium
ACGAGATGCCTAAGTGACTGGAGTTCAGACGTGTGCTCTTCCGATCTCGGCCTCGTGTTCCAGGACGCCAAGCTGTTCCCGCATCTCAGCGTGCGCCAGAACCTGACTTACGGGCGCTACTTTGCGCCGAAGCGCGAAGCTGGCGTCGACTTCGATACGGCTGTGCAGGTGCTCGGCATCGATCACCTGCTCGGGCAGCATCCGCACACATTATCGGGCGGCGAACGCCAGCGTGTCGGCATTGGCCGCGCACTGCTTACCGCGCCGCAACTGTTGCTGATGGACGAACCGCTCGCTTCGCTCGACGCGAACCGCAAGCTCGAGATCCTGCCGTTCATCGAAAGGCTGCGCGACGAGATGCGCGTGCCGATCCTCTACGTATCGCATGCGGTCGAGGAGGTGGCGCGCCTCGCCTCGCGCGTGGTGCGCCTGCAGGATGGTCGCGTCTCGGCGATCGGACCGCCGAGTCAGGTGCTGGCGCCGTCGGCCGTGACGCGCGCGGTCGATCGTTTCGACGTCGTGTCGACGCTGAAGGCGCGTTTCGAGCGCTACGACGCGGTGCATGGCGTCAGCGTCCTGTCGCACCCGGCGGGAGAGATCATCGTGCCGGCATCGCTTGGTGTACCGGCCCAGGATGTGCGCATTGCCATCCACGCGACCAACGTGGCGTTGGCCATCGGCCGCCCCGGTCAGGTCAGCTTCCGCACCATGCTGCTCGGCCGCGTGACCAGGGTCGAGAGCGACGGCAGTCCGTTCGCTCTGGTGACGCTGCAGCTCGAAGGCGGCGAGCGGCTCTACGCCTACGTCACGCGCCTTGCGATCGAGGATCTCGGCATCGATACCGGTGATATCGTGCACGCGCTGCTGAAGTCGGTGTCGATCGACGAGCGCGGAGTCTCGGGGCTCAAGGTGGTACCGCCTGCGCCGAGATCATAACCTACTCGTCGTCGACGACGTCGCTTTCGAACGGCGCCAGTTCCTCGCGAATGGCGGTTCGCGTGCGTTCCTCGATACGCTGGTAGGCGGCGATGAGCGCGCGGCCGAAGTCGGTCAACTGGGTGCCGCCGCCGTGCTGGCCGCCGAGGGAGACGACGACGAGAGGGCGCTTGAACATCTTGTTGGCGGCATCGATCAGCAGCCAGGCGCGCCGGTACGACATGCCCATTTCGCGGCCGGCGGCGGCGATGGAGCCGGTGCGTCCGATCGCTTCGAGCAGGGCAATCTTGCCCGGACCGAGCTGGCGCTGCTGCGGGAAGCCGATGCGGATGCGCGCGTAGGTATGCGCAAAAGCACCCTGCGGCGCCACACTCTGCCGGCGCTTCAGTCGCGTGACGGTGCCGTTCGGCCGCTCGGGCATGGTTAAATCGCCTCGGTCGCAAGGGACTGGCGAGAGCATACAGCAGCGATTGCCGATCGTCAGCCGCCATGCGCGCCCGGCTCGAAGGGTCGCGCCTATTGCAGGCGGCTCTGACACATCAGACCCGGCAGGGCGCACGGTGTCTTGCCGTCGGCGTAGAAGTCGAAGCGATAGCCGGCGGTGATGAACAGATCGGTACTCTGCTCCTCGACGCTGCCGGTATGGCGCTCGCTCCAGGTGGCGCCGACCTCGGTCTCGAAGTGCCAGTTGTCGGTGATCTTGTAGTCGACGAGCAGTGACGGCTGCACGGTGTACTCGGTAAGGTCCAGCCCCTTGCCTTCGAGCAGGCCGAGACGCAGACGCGGGCTCAGGCGCAGTTTGTCGGTCACCGGATAGCGCACCATCGTGTCGAGGACGTAGAGGTCGCTGAGCTGGCGGTCGGCATAGCGCAGCGCGGCGATCAGCGTATCGCCCTCGGTGGTGAGGTTGGTGCCGATCAACTGGGCCGAATAGTAGAACTCGTCCCCCGTACCCTTCTGCCCGGCCACGCCGCCCGAGTCCGGCGTTTCCGAAACATTGGTCCAGTTGGCGTCGAGGGTGACCTGCCAATGAGCGTTGAGCGGGTGGGATACGCCGAGGCTCGCTGAATTGAAGGTCGCGGCCCGGTCCGACGCGAACTGGTAGAGTTCTTCTTCGGTGTGCAGCTTCAGCATGTCATAGAGCGTCAGGAACGGCTGTCCCTGCAACGCGGCCGACGTCGTCAGGAACGGCGACTTGCGGTGATCGATCGCGCCGTAGACCACGGTCTTGCTTGGAAGCGTCCAGCTCGCGTTGAGCAGCGCCAGGTTTACCTCGCCGAAGTGGACGTCGTAGTCGAGCGTTGCGAACACCGACAGGCTCGGGCTGAGATAGCGGATGTCGGTGCCGATGGCGCGGCGGTCGACCAGGTCGTCGACGCGCTGTTCGAGGGCATAGAGGCCGATATCGAGACCTTTGAGCGGCGTGACGCCGACGTTGGCGCCGTAGAAATACTTGCCGTCCTCGAAGGGCGCATCGCGCCGCCGCCAGACGGGCGAGCCGCCGATGACACCGAAGCGCACGAGATCGTTGGCCCGCCAGACGATCGAGGCGCCGTCGAAGCGGCCGAGCACGCCGTTGGCGCTCTCGGTCTGGCGGCCGATCTTCATATTGAGGTCGTAGTCGCGGATCGCCGTTTCGAAGTACAGGGACGCGACGCCGACGATCTCCGGATCCTCGCCGGAGAAATCGTGCTCCTCCGTCCCTGAGAACCGCAGCTTGGATTTGGCGAATGCGTTGTTCCACGCGGCCGTAACGTCGAGCCCGGTGAGCAGCGAGTTCTGGTGCACGCGATGCTCGTCGGGATCGGGATTGGCTTGTGGCGGCAGTGACGGATCGCGCAGCGTTCGGAAGCCGTCGTTGCGCAAATAGAACTGCGAGAAGCTGCCGGCGACAGACCAGCTCGACTGGCCGTCCGTGCCATCCTTGCGCGATTCGGCATCGCGCAGCTTCGGTGGCGGCTCCCCGAGCGCGGTCAGCACACCGCGCAGGCGCTGACGCACGCGTGCGGCGTCCTCACCTTCCGGGTAGCGCGCAAGGTAGTCCTCGTACTGCGCGCGCGCCGAGGCGACATCACCGCTGCGCTGATATGCGGTGCCGAGCAGCTCTTGCGCCTCCCGGCTGCTCGCGGTCTCTGGCCCGGCCAGTACGTTGCGCAACTTGTCGATCGCCGCGCCATAGCGTTGCTTCTTGATCGCGGCGCGGGCCTCGTCCATCGCTGCTTCCGCTTTCTGCTGCTGCGCCTTGGTGGCCACGCCACTGCCACGCGCGACCACGCCCTGGCCGCTCAGGACCGCGGCAGGTGCGGCAGGTGCGGTGATGACACTCGCGCTCCATGCCGAACTCGGGAACACCGGCAGACATGCCTTCTTCGCGCCGGAGGGTGCCAGCGAGACGATGACGCTCGAGAAGTCGGCGCCCTGGGCGGCGTCGAGCGCAACGGCGCGATCGAACTCGAGCCGAATGCTGGGGTTCAGTCCACCACCCGCATCGAAAACGATGTCACGGACCCCGGCCGATCGTGTTGCGACCGGACGCAAGGCCTCGCGCTTCAGCAGCACCATCGCCGACGCCGCCGCGCGATCGACGGGGCGCACCTGTATGGTGATGGAGCGGCCTTCGCCAGTCGGCACGTGACCGGCGTAACGGACGCGGAAGTTGAATTCGATGCGCAGTCGCGAACAGGACTTCTCCTCCTGGACCTGCACCTCGCCGAGCGCGCGGTCGACGACGGGTTCGGCTCGAGCCCCGGTCGCGATGGTGCCGAGCAGGGCCGTGCCGATCGCGGCAGCCGTCATGTGACCGCGCGCGATCCGACCCTCGTGGGACGAGGCAATCCTCCACACCCAAGTCAATCCCACGATCTCGTGCTCCTGTGACAGTTCTCGCACGGCGCCGACGTATTGGGGTGATCGCGTGGCTTGCCTTCGGCGATTACGCCATTGTGGCAAGTGGCGCATCCGGACACGATGCCGGTGTGATCCATGCGCGCGCCGCCGAACGTGGTGGTGCTGCGGTGGCAGGTCTCGCACGGCGCCGTCGTGACGAGGTGGTTCGAGGGCTTGCCGGTGGCGGTCTGGCCGTTGTGGCAGGAGGCGCAGCCGGAGGTGATGCCGGTGTGATCCATGCGCGCGCCGCCGAAGGTGGTGGTGCTGCGGTGGCAGGTCTCGCACGGCGCCGTCGTGACGAGGTGGTTCG
>CALFEM010000089.1 GCA_937950105.1 uncultured Alphaproteobacteria bacterium
CGAGATGCCTAAGTGACTGGAGTTCAGACGTGTGCTCTTCCGATCTCGTTGCCGCCCGTCGTCGTCTCCGGGTTGCCGAACATGACGCCGATCTTCATGCGAATCTGGTTGATGAAGACGACCATGCAGCCGGACTTCGAGATCGACGCGGTCAGCTTGCGCAGCGCCTGGCTCATCAGACGCGCCTGCAAGCCCGGCAGACTGTCGCCCATGTCGCCTTCCAGTTCGGCCTTGGGTGTGAGGGCCGCAACCGAGTCGATCACCAGCACGTCGATGGCACCCGAGCGCACCAGGGTATCGGCGATCTCCAGTGCCTGCTCGCCGGTATCGGGCTGCGAGATCAGCAGCTCTTCCACCTTGACGCCGAGTTTCCTCGCATAGACCGGGTCGAGCGCGTGCTCGGCGTCGACGAAGGCGCAGATACCGCCCTTCTTCTGCGATTCCGCGATCACCTGCAGGGCGAGCGTGGTCTTGCCCGAGGACTCCGGACCGTAGATCTCGACGATGCGGCCCTTCGGCAGACCACCGATACCGAGGGCGATATCGAGCCCGAGCGAGCCGGTCGAAATCGCCTCGACGTCGATCGACTTGTCGTTCTGGCCGAGGCGCATGATGGAGCCCTTGCCGAAGTTCTTGTCGATCTGCGCCAGCGCAGCCTCGAGCGCCTTCTGCTTGTCCATTGCTCCCCCTTCGACGACTCTCAGCGACGACATGTCCATGGCTCGACCCCGTTGTTGCATGAAGCCCTGTGCGGGCGCAATCGAGGTTAATATACCTGATTTGTTCTTGTTGTCGACAACTTTTTAAGTGGCTGTTCGAGAACGGCTATTTTTTATGTGTTCGCGCTCCGATCACGCATGCGAACAAATCGAGCCCGGCCGGGAGCAGGCTGGGCTCGATTGATTGACGGACATAGCGCATCAGAGATAGTCAGGCGTCACCTTGTAGTACTTGTAGGACGCGTCGCGAGCGCCGGCACCATCGTTGCGGGTCAGCTCGCGCAACGAGTCGGCCGGTGCGCGCTCCAGCTGCTCACGGGTCACGTCCACGACATAGCCGCCATGGGCATCGTCGTAGTCCAGCATCGACCAAGGCAGCGGATGGTACTTCTCGCCGATGCCGAGAATGCCGCCGAAGCCGACCACCGCGAACATGATATTGTTCGTTGTCTTGTCGAGCATCACGTCCTCGATCTCGCCGATGTGCTCGCCAGCGCGATTGTAGACGTTGGTACCGATGACGCGCGTGGCGCGAATGGCGCGCGTGTGTCCGGTTGCACTTGCCATGAGTGTTCCTCCTGCGTGCGTGTTGAGACTCGCAGGAGAGAACGCGGCACGGCGGCCATCGTTCCGCGCAGCAGGCAGGCGCGTGGCGCCGCCCGGCGGCGCTGCCACGCCGTCAGCGCGCCAGCTCTTCCTTGACCTTGGAAACCAGTTCGGTCAGCGAGAACGGCTTCGGCAGGAAGCCGAACTTTTCCTGCGCATCGAGACCGGCGCGGAAGGCATCGTTGGGATAGCCCGACATGAAGATGAACTTCAGGTCGCCGTGCGTCTTGCGCAGTTCCTTCAGCAGCGACGGGCCGTCCAGCTCCGGCATCACGACGTCGGAGACGACGATGTCGAGGCGGCCCTTCTGCTCGGCCAGGATGTCGAGCGCCTCGGCTCCGTTGGAGGCTTCGAGGACCTCGAAGCCCCGGCTCCGCAGTGCGCGCACCGCGAAGCTGCGCACGCCGTCCTCGTCCTCGACCAGCAGCACACGGGCGGAACCGGTGAGATCGGGGGCTGCTCGTGCCTCCTTCTTCGACTGGCGCTGCTCGATCGCGGATTCTTCGATGGCGTCGGGAACGTGACGCGGCATGAAGACGCGAAAGCGCGTGCCCTTGCCGACTTCGCTCTCGGTGAAGATGAAGCCTCCGGACTGCTTGACGATGCCGTAGACGGTGGCGAGGCCGAGACCGGTGCCCTTGCCGACACCCTTGGTGGTGAAGAACGGCTCGAAGATCTTGTTCAGCGTCTCGGCACTCATGCCGCAGCCGGTATCTTCTACTTCGACCAGCACGTACTCGCCGACCGCGAGGCCGAAGTGATCCATCTTCTGGCATTCGCGCTCGGTGACGTTGCGCGTGCGGATCGACAGCGTGCCGCCATCGGGCATGGCATCGCGGGCGTTGACCGCAAGATTGACGATGACGCGATCGATCTGGGTCTTGTCGGTCTTGACGAGCCACAGATCGCGCTCGGTCGAGACCTTGAGATCGATGCGGACGCCGACCGAGCGCTTGATGAGCGGCGTGATCTCGCTGATCAGCTCACCGAGCTGCACGACCTCGGTCTGCAGCGTCTGCTGGCGCGAGAAGGCGAGCAGCTTGGAGACGAGGCCGGCGGCGCGGTTGGCGGCGGCCTTGATGCCCATCAGGTCGCGATGCGCCGGATCGCCCGGCTTGTGCGCCTGCAGCAGGAAATCCGAGAAGCCGATGATCGCCGTCAGCATGTTGTTGAAGTCGTGGGCGATGCCACCCGCGAGCGTACCGACCGCTTCCATCTTGTTCGACTGCGCGAAACGCGCTTCGAGACGTTTCTGCTCGGTCGCGTCGAGCACGTACAGCACCGCCGCTTCGCGCGCGCCGCTGCCACCGGAGAGCGGGCTCATGTAGACGCGCCGCGTCTGCTCACCGGCACCGGCTCCCGTCGAGATCTCGATCGGGGCGACGTTGCCGCGCCCGGCGAGAACCTCGGCAAGGCCGTGCTCCACCGTGGCGCGCTTGTCGGCGTCGGCATGGCGCGCGAGGATTTCAACCGCCGTGGCGCCCGGCTCGTCGAGCGTCATGCGCGCGAAGGCGGCATTGGCGTTGGCGATGGTGCCGTCGGCGGCGATGGTCGCGATGCCGAACGGTGCCGACTGGAAGAAGCGTGCAAGGCGCAGGTCAGCGGTTTCGTCACCGGCGGCGCCACCCGTCGTCCCCTGCTCGCGGTTGAGACAGCCGATGACGACGCCCTTCGACGGATCGGCCGGATCGGCGGCGCGCGCAACGAGCCGCACCGGCACCAGCCGGCCGCTTTCGCGCGTCACGTCGAGATCGAAGGTTGTCGGCGTCGTGCCGTTACGCGCGGCAGCGAGCAAGATGTCGGCGCCATCCGCCGAAACGAGTTCCCGCAGGCGCAGCATGCGCTCGCCGATCAGCTCGGCGCTGATCCCCGCAAGCTTGAGGAACGTGCCGTTGGCGTGCGTCACGACGCCCTCGGCATCGACCGTCAGGAGGCCGAGCGGCATCTTATCGTAGAGTGAAAGCATGGCCGCACTGGCGGCATCGGCACGCGCCTGTCCGGCGCGCTCCTCGCTGATGTCGCGCAAGGTCCAGATGGCCAGCGGACCGGGATCGCGCTCGGTCACCGCGCTGGTGAACGGCCGCACGCTGATGCGCAACACGCGCGCCGGAGCGCCATCGAGCCCTTGGCGTTCGACGGTCTCGTTGCGGGCCTCGCCCTGAGCGGCGGCGCGCGACAGCCGGAACAACGCCTCGGCGGCCGCCTTGCTGCCGGCAAACGCGTCCTCGAGCGAGCCGAGCGTGCCAGCTTCGGAGCGGCCGATCATTTCGGTGAGCGCGCGATTGGCATAGATCGCCCGGTTCCCGCGCGCCGTCGCGACCAGCACGCCGTCGCTGTCGACATCGGTGATGGCCTTGAGCAGATCGGCTTCCGGC
>CALFEM010000090.1 GCA_937950105.1 uncultured Alphaproteobacteria bacterium
AATTACGATCCGCGCTCGATCAGCGACGCCAAGGTGGCGTGAGACGCGAGTGAGTAGCGAGTAGTGAGTAGTGAGTAGTGAGTAGCGGTGCGCATCCGCTCTTTATTCACTACTCACGATCTCACCACTCACTCTCTTTCAGCTCGTCAGCTCGTGCTGCAGCTCGGTCAACACGTCGAGCGCATTCTGGCCGGCATAGAGGAAGCCGTCGACCCCGGCGGCGCGCAGCGTCGCTTCCATGTCACCCGGCCGGCCGGCCATCAGCACGTGCGTCGCGCCGGCCTCGATCAAGGCTTTAGCGGTCGCCTCGCCGTGCGATTTCACCATGTCGTCAGAGGAGCAGATGCACGCGGTCGAGGTGTGCGAGCCCTTGAACGCTTCGGCGGCCTCGGCCGGTGAGGCATAGCCGTCACTGACGAGCGCCTCGATGCCGGCGACGGCGAGCTGGTTCCTGATCCATGTGGTGCGCGCGGTGTGGTCGGCGATGGTGCCGAGGCTCGCAAGGAACACGCTCGGCCGCTTGCCCGTGCGCGCGGCGTGCGCATCGGCGGCATCGCGCAGCACCTCGAACGGTTCGGCGAGACGGCGCGGCATCAGCGGTTCGATCAGCGTATCGCCGATCGGGCGAGGAGCGTCCGGCCATGGCGTGATCTTGACGCCGTCGTCACCGAGCAGCGGGAAGGCGCTGGTGCCGGTCAAGGGCTGACGGCCGGTGGCGATGGCGCTCTGGCGCTCGTCGGCGGTCTGCATGATCTCGCGCGCGAGCCGGCCCGACATCAGCTCGGCGATCAGGCCGCCGTCCTCTTCCATTTCGCGGAACAGGCCCCACGCCTTGTGCGCCACCTCGTCCGTCAGCCGCTCGACGTACCAGGAGCCACCGGCCGGATCGACGACACGGCCGAGCGAGGATTCCTCCTGGGCGACGAGTTGGGTGTTGCGGGCGATGCGCAGTGCGAAGGAGTCGGGCGTGCCGAGCGGCCACGTGAACGGCAGCACGGTGATGGCGTCTGCGCCGCCGAAAGCCGCGCCCGTCGTCGCCGCGGTGGTGCGCAGCATGTTGGTCCACGGATCGCGCTTCGTCATCATGCGCGCCGAGGTGGTGACGGCGAGGCGCACGTTGCGCGCGGCGTCCGGCGCTCCGGAAACCTCTGCGATGCGCCCGACGATGCGGCGCGCGGCGCGCAGTTTGGCGACGGTGAGGAAAAGGTCCGCATCGGCGGCGAGCGCGATGGTGATCTGGCCGAGGGCGGCAGCGACATCGACGCCGGCGGCTTCGAAGGCGCGCAGGTAGGTGACGAGCGCGCCGGCCATCACTGCGAGTTCCTGGGCTTCCGAGGCGCCGGCCTCGTGCGCGACGCGGGCATCGACCAGGATGGTGCGGGCGCGGGCGAAGCGCGCCTTGAGGTCCGCGGCGGTCTTCGTGGCGGCTGCGACCGCGTCGGCGAGCGGCAATGCGCAATGGCCGGTGCGAGCGGCGACGCCGAGCGGGTCGATGTCGAATCGGACGGCAACCTTGGCGCGGTCCTGTCCGAGTGCGCTCATCGCCTCGGCGAACTGGTCCGCTGCGGTTCCGGCGTTGGCGCCGGCATCGATGACGATCGGCGCGAAGTCGAGGTACACACCCGACAGCAGGCGGGCGAAATCGACGGCGCTCGAAATGGCGATGCCGGACTGGCCGGGCGCGGCGAGGCGCAGCACGACGCCACTGGCGCCGCCTTCCAGTTCGGCGAGGACGGCGGCATTGGCGCTCGCGGCATCGCCCGCGACCACCATCTGCTCGATGCTCCAGCCCAAGCCCGCGACCTCGGACGAGAAGCAGCGTGCGAACGGTGCGGTCCCCGGAGCGGCGGTCTGCGTGCCGGCCAATTGATCCGCACGCGTGTACAGCGGTTCGATACGAATGCCGTCGGCCGTTCGCGCGATCATCCGCTTCTCGAAGCTGCCGCCCTTCAGGGCTTTCTCGACCAGCTTCAGCCACTCGTCGCGGGTGGCTTGCGGGAATTCGGCGGCCAGAGCCATCACGGTGTCGGTCATCGGGTTGTTTCCCGTTGCTCAGAAAGTGTTTTCTGCGCGCGCCAGGGGCGGCGAGGCGAGGATTTTTTTATAGGTTCTTTCGCAGGCGCAATACAGCCCGATCGCGCCCCTTCGACCAACGGACGACGCCCAGGTTTCGGGCGTCGGCCTGGGGCGGGCGCAGGCGTGCCACACCGGGCCGGGCGGGCTTGCGTGGCGGATGCAACCGGGTTTGCAAATGACGGGGCGTCATGCCAAGAGCGGATCCAGGGTGACGCGTCCCGAGTCGGTGCAACAGAAGCGACCGGATCACGCGACGCCGGGCGGAAACGAGGATGCCAGCATGACCACCTCCGAGAGCGGTCCGAAGCTCGTCGACGGCAAGATCTACCTCGGCACGAGCACCAAGCCGGAATACCTCGATCTCAGGTTCGCCAACCGGCACGGCCTCATCACCGGCGCCACCGGTACGGGCAAGACTGTGTCGCTGCAGGTGCTGGCGGAGGGCTTCTCCGCGGCCGGCGTGCCGGTGTTCGCCGCCGACATCAAGGGTGACCTCTCGGGCATCGCCGCAGTCGGCGAGCCGAAGGACTTCATCCTGAAGCGCAACGAGCAGATCGGTCTCGAAACCTACGAGAACCGCGCCTTCCCGACCATCCTGTGGGACGTGTTCGGCGAGAGCGGCCACCCGGTGCGCGCGACCGTGCTCGACATGGGGCCGCTGCTGCTGTCGCGGCTGCTCGAGCTCAACGAGGTGCAGGAGGGCGTGCTCAACATCGCCTTCCGCGTCGCGGCGGATGAGAAGCTGCCGATCGTCGATCTCAAGGATCTGCGCGCCCTCATCAACAACGTCGGCGAGCGCTCGAAGGAGCTGACGACCACCTACGGCAACGTCGCCGCCACGTCGGTCGGCTCGATCCAGCGGCGTCTTCTGGTGCTCGAGGAGCAGGGCGCGGAGAAGTTCTTCGGCGAGCCGGCGCTCGACATTACCGACTTCATGCGCATCGCGCCCGATGGCCGCGGCGTCGTCAACCTGATGACCGCCGACAAGCTGATGCAGAAGCCGCGCCTCTATTCGACGTTCCTGCTGTGGCTGCTGACCAAGCTGTGGCAGACGCTGCCCGAGGTCGGCGACCAGCCGAAGCCCAAGCTGGTGTTCTTCTTCGACGAGGCGCACCTGCTCTTCAACGAGGCGCCGAAGGCGCTGATGGAGCGCATCGAGCAGGTCGCACGCCTGATCCGCTCCAAGGGTGTCGGCGTCTACTTCATCACGCAGAATCCGATCGATGTGCCGGACACGGTGTCGTCGCAGCTCGGCAATCGCGTCCAGCACGCGCTGCGCGCCTTCACCGCCAAGGAGCAGAAGGCGATCAAGGCGGCAGCTGAGACCTTCCGTGCCAATCCGAAGCTCGACACCGAGGCGGTGATCCGCGAGTTGAAGACCGGCGAAGCGCTGGTGTCGACGCTCGAGAACAAGGGCGAGCCGTCGATGGTGCAGCGGACGTTGATCCGCCCGCCCGAGGGGCGCATCGGGCCGCTCAGCGAGGACGAACGTCTCGGCCTCATCGAATACAGCCCGGTCTATGGCAAGTACGACGAGGCGGTCGATCGCGAAACCGCGCACGAGATGCTGGCGCGGCGCACGGAGACGGCGGCGGCCGAGGCCGGTGCTGCGGGCGGTGGCGGCGGCTGGAGTGACATCATCTTCGGCGGCGTCAATCCGGCGACCGGGCGCAAGAACCAGGGCCTCGGCACCATGGTCGCCAAGGAGCTGCAGCGGTCGGCGTCACGCACCATCGGTCGCGTCATTCGCGATGCGATCCTCAAGGGCATCGGCATGAAGCGCTGAGGCTCGGCGCTCGGGGGGGGGGGCTGGGCGTGGACATGACGGGAGGGAACCGGAGATGATCCTGTTGCGGGTGAAGGGAGCGGGCTCGCTCGCGGCGTTTGCCGTCGTGCTGGCAGCTTCAGCCGTGGCTCAGGACGGCCCGTCGGCCGCCCCCGCCGCTCCGCCAGCGGTGACGGCTCCGGCGCAGGCTCCGCCAGCAACCTCCGCACCGGACGCTTCCGGCGCCAACGGGTCGCCGTCGTCGCTGCATGAAGAACTGGACGAGGAACAGTCGCGATTGGCCGAGGTCGGTCGCGCCATCGCCAGGGAGAACTGCGCGCGCTGCCACGCCATCGGCATGGACGACACCAGTGCGCACGAGAAGGCGCCGCCGTTCCGCGACGTGGTCGAGCGTTACCCGAGCGAGGATCTCGCCGAGGCACTGGCCGAGGGCATCGTGTCGGGGCACCCGGACATGCCGGTGTTCATCTTCCAGCCGCCGCAGATCGAGGGTTTCATCGCCTATCTGGACAGCCTGTATCTCGAGGGGCTGCCGCCGCCGCCGGAGACCACCGGCCCGGACAAGTGATGGCAAACCGAGCGATGTCGCTCGCCCGGGCGTCGGGGCGGTGTTGTCGGCGCCAGAGCGCAGGCACGCCAGAACGCTGACGTAGTCCCGGTGCTTGTCACCGGGAGTCATGTATCCGCGAACTTTGCCGGCTGTTGCGAGCCGGATCCCGGCAATGAATGCCGGGATGATACGGCGCGTGAAGCTCAGAGCGGCGGGCGTTTCGCCCACGGCACGCCATCACGCCCCATGCGGCGGCCTTCCTCGAACAGCGCGCTCTGATACACGGGATCGAAGAACTGCTTCGATTTGACGTCGAACGAGGGCGGCACGGCGACGAAGTTGAATTCAGCGCCACCGTCCTCGGCCATGCGGTGAATGCGATAGAGTTCGCCGAGGTTCTGGTTCTTGATGAGGGTCGCGATCGAGCGCGAGACGATGCTCAGCGTCTTCGGCTGCACGACCTCCTGCTCTGGCGCGATCTTGCCGTTCTTGATGATGTAGAGGCGGCGGATCGGCGGCGCATCGTAGAGGGCGTCATAGGCGCGGAACGGCACGTTCACCGGCTGCACGAACACCTCGCGCGTAGTGCCACCATCGACATGCAACTCGTCATAAGCCTTTCCGCCCGCGGCGACAGGGATCTCGATCGGCGGGAACGCGCCGGGGATCGCCGCCGACGCCATGATGACCTTGCGGAACAGCTCGAGCGAGCCCGGCCGCTTGCTGGCGGCAATCTCTCCGAGATTCCACACCACAGGGCGCTGGGCGTCGAGGTTGGTCGTCAGCACGAACAGCATGCGGCCCTTGCGATACTCCGCCGCGATTTCGCGCAGCAGCCGCTTGTCGGCATAACGCGCGATCAGGTCCTCGAGCGGCGCGTTGTCGGCGAGCGAGGCGCCGCCGAGAATGCCGGGCAGGATCTGCGCGGTCGCGATCTGCGACGTCTGGTACTTGGTCCAGATCTCGCGCAGGGCACCGTCGTAGCGGGGCCCGAGATACGCGAACGGCGCAATGATGGCGCCGGCGCTGACGCCGGTCACGACCTCGAATTCGGGGCGGTCGCCGCGCTCGCTCCATCCCGTCAGGACGCCGGCACCGAAGGCGCCGTCACCGCCGCCGCCGGAGAGCGCCAGGATCTCGACCACCGGCCGGCCGCGAACGCGCGTCGCGCCCTGGGCGATGCGCGGCATGTTGGGGAGGCGTTGCCTCAGCTCGGCGATGAAATCCTTGGGGTGCTCATCGCCCCAGAAGCGGATACCCGGCAGGTCGTCGACGATGGCATGGTCGGCGAGATTGGCGTCCGGGATCCCTTCGCGCACGATCTCGCTGGCGCAGCCGCCGAGGACCAGGGCAAGCATCGCAGCGACGATCCGTGATGAGAGCAATTTGGCCGCGACGCGCACAAACCCCACCGAACTGGCGTCCCAGGAAAGCGGGAAACGATCCGCCCGTGAGGTTTACCGGCCGGCGCGCGGCACATCAAGCCATCCGGCCGACTTTGGCGCCCGATGTGGCCGGAGGGTTGCTCGCTGTGACTGGAAGCGGCCGGATGAGCCTTACCCAAGGGGCCGCCGGATACGATCGCGCGCAACCGATGGCAAAGCAAAATGCCGCACGGGAGGCTCCCATGCGGCACCGAAGACCGCCGGCTGACGCTCTTCCCCCTCTCCCCGGTCGCGGGGCGAGGGTCGGTGTGAGGGCGGCAATACGACGGCGTTGCGCTTGCGGCCGCCCCTCACCCTTGCCCTCTCCCATGAATTATGAGGAGAGGGAACCCCGGGCTGCCTCAGCCAGCCGCCGCGGCCATCTCCTCGACGTGTTCCCAGTTCACGAGATTGTCGAACCAGGTCTCGAGATATTTCGGTCGGGCGTTGCGATAATCGATGTAATAGCTGTGTTCCCACACGTCGCAGCCGAGAATGGGCTTGGCGCCGTGCATGAGCGGATTTTCACCGTTCGGAGTTTTCGTCACGGCCAGCTTGCCATCCTTCACGGCGAGCCACGCCCAGCCTGAACCGAACTGGCCTTTTCCGGCTTCGATGAAGTCGGTGCGCATCTTGTCGAATCCACCGTACTCTGAAACCAGCTTGTCGATGTTGCCCGGCAGTTTCTTGCCGCCACCGCCCTGCTTCATCCATTGCCAGAAATGCAGGTGATTGTAGTGCTGGCCGACGTTGTTCACGACCGGCATGTCCTTCGCCGCGAAAGCCGCCGCGCAGATCTCCTCGAGCGACTTGCCTTCGTATTTGGTGCCGGCGCCGATCAGCTTGTTGCCGTTGTCGACATAGGCGAGGTGATGCTTGTCGTGATGAAATTCGAGAGTCTCGGCCGACATGTGCGGCGCCAGGGCGTCATAGGCATAGGGCAGGGGGGGCAGCTTCAGCGTCATAATGTGCTCCAGGCTGGACAGGGAACGCGCTCTTGAAAGCCGGTTC
>CALFEM010000091.1 GCA_937950105.1 uncultured Alphaproteobacteria bacterium
ACCACCGAGATCTACACTCTTTCCCTACACGACGCTCTTCCGATCTCAATGCCGGCGGCCATCTGATGCAGCGGGGCGAGGTCGATCTCGTCATCGTCGGTACCGATCGCGTCACGGCCAACGGTGACGTGGCGAACAAGATCGGCACCTACCTGAAGGCGCTCGCCGCCGCCGACAACGGCGTGCCGTTCTATGTCGCGTTGCCGTACTCGACCATCGACTGGTCACTCGACGACGGGCGGCGCATCGAGATCGAGGAACGCTCGGCGGAAGAAGTGCTGCGGTTGCAGGGCCGCATGGCGGACGGCGCCGTCGTCACGGTGGACATCGCAGCGCCCGGTTCGCCTGCCGCCAACCCGGCCTTCGACGTGACGCCGGCTCGGCTCGTCACCGGCCTCGTCACCGAGCGTGGCGTCACGCCCGCCAGCCGCGAAGGGCTGCTGTCGCTCTATCCGGAGCGACAGGTGCTCACAGCATGAACCCCGTCAGGGCTTCCGTTGGCCTCTGGCGGAACGGGTTTGCGTTTCCCATGTCGATGGTGGATCGGGCGGCAGCCCGTAGCAAAGGAGCCTCCGTCATCATGAACGCAGGGATCGTCGTTTCTGCCGCGATTGTGGCCGCCGTTCTGGCGCCGTCCGGCGTCTCCGCGCATCACGGCTGGGGCAGCTACGATGCCGCCAATCCCCTGACCATCGAAGGCGTGATCGAAACCTCGAAATTCGAGAACCCGCATGCGACCATCACGGTCCGCGCCAACGACAAGGTGTGGACGGTCACGCTGGCGCCGACGTCACGCATGCTGGCGCGCGGAGCGAGCGCCGAAATGATCGCGGTCGGCGCCAACATCAAGGCGTATGGTTATGCCTCGCGCGCAGAGAAGGACGAGATGCGCGCCGAACGCATCACGGCGGGAGACAAGACGATCGAGATGCGTTGATGGTCGAGGGCGCGCCTCAACTGCTGGTCGACATCGAGCAGTCGGGGTTCGCTGCGTTCGTGCGCCAGTCGCCGTGGTTCTATGCTGCCGCCAACGTCGTCCACATCCTCGGTCTCGCCATCTTTTTCGCGGCGATTGCGATCATGGACGTGCGGCTTCTCGGCGGGCTCGCCGCCTGCGTGCCCGGCGATATCGTCTTTCCCGCGCGGCGCGTCGCCATCGGCGCATTACTGGTGCAGATCGCCAGCGGACTGGTGCTGTTCGCAGCAGAAGCGAGCCACGTCGCCCTCAATCCTGTGTTCCAGATCAAACTGGTGCTCATCGCCATCGCGCTCGCCAACGTGGCGCTGGTGACGGCGGCAATGCGACCGTCTATGCGTGAGCAAGCGGGCTTCAGGTTGCCATCTCTGGTGCGGGTCGGTGCGATCGCATCGCTGGTGCTGTGGCTCGCCGTGGCTGCGGCGGGGCGGTTGAT
>CALFEM010000092.1 GCA_937950105.1 uncultured Alphaproteobacteria bacterium
TGCCACTGTGCGCCGAGATGTGCTCGACCAAGGCGCTGCTCGCCGGTGACGGCAACTCGGTCTCCGACATCTACAGGAAGCGCGTGGTCGAGCGCGGTTTCGGATCGGGTGCGTGGGGCTGGGGCAAGGCGTATCCCGGCCAGCAGGGCTGATGTCGCGGTGAATCAACGAGACCAGAGGCGCGGGGGGCGATGGCCGTCCGCGCCTCTGCTGCCGAAACGTCCCGCCCGGGCGGCCGGCGCAGAACGAGTGAGGCGCATGCGGAGTGGAACAATGCATATGCCGGCGATGGCGATGACAATCGCGCTGGCCCTGACACTTTCCGGCTGCCGTGCTGACGAGCAGGGCCGCGCGGTCACCCTCGAGAAGGGGGCCTATCAGGGTCAGAAGGACACGCCATTGACCGATGAGCAGCGTCGCGAGTTGCGCGAACGCTCTATGCTCGGACACTGAAAGGGTAAGGTACGCACGGCGCCTTCGGCGCTCCGGGCGAGCCGAGCGCTGCGCAAGCATCACGGGAGTCGAGCCATGACGAACACCGACAGGGTCAATCGCAAGGGCATCGGCGCGGGCGCGCTGTCGGCTCTGTTCGCCATACTGCTCATCATGTTCGCCCTGACACCTTCGGCGCTCGCGCAGAATCCGAACGTGCGGCCGCCTGCGGGCGCAGTTGAAAACGTCGTGCCCGGTGCTCCGGACGGCAGCAATGTGCGGCGTCCCGGCGGCGGAATTTCGCAAGACGTCATCGACCCGACCAAGAGCATGGGCGGCGTATTCGATACCGACATGTGGAAGAAGGTTCGCGAGGGCAAGTCGGGGCTCGTCACCATACCTGATCCGTTGGCCGGCCAGCTGGTGCAGTCGGAAGGCGAGACGTGGCGCAATTTGCGCAACGGTCCGCTGTCGACCTACGGCGCCTGGCTGCTGCTCGGCATCCTCGGTGTGATCTCGCTCTATTTCCTGCTCCGTGGGCGCATTCGCATCGAGGGCGGGCGCACGGGCCGCGTCATCCCGCGCTTCTCGCTCACCGAGCGCGTCGTACACTGGTTCACTGCCGGGCTCTGGCTGCTCCTCGCAATTACCGGCCTCATCATCCTGTTCGGCCGCTACGTGTTGCCGCCGCTCGTCGGTCCCGATGTGTTCGCGGCCATCGCGAGCGCCTCGCTGCAGGGCCACAACCTGCTCGGCCCGCTGTTCGTGTTCGCTACGGTGTTGCTGTTCTTCACCTTCATTCGCGGCAACTTCTTCCAGCTCGTCGACCTCAAGTGGCTGCTGAAGGGCGGCGGCTTCTTCGGCGGCCACGCGAGTTCGCACCGTTACAACTTCGGTGAGAAGACGTGGTTCTGGTGGGCGGCGTTTGCCGGTATCGCGCTCGGCGCATCCGGCTTCGTCATGCTGTTTCCTGATTGGGTCGACGGCAACCGCACGTACCTGCAGATCGCCAACATCGTGCACGGGGTCGTCGCGATCGGCTTCATCGCCTTCGGCATCGGCCACATCTACATTGCCACGCTCGGCATGGAAGGCGCACTCGAAGGCATGACGAAGGGCACGGTGGACGAGAACTGGGCCAAGGAACACCACGATCTCTGGTACGAGAAGCACAAGAACGAGGCGACGACGGATCGTACCGTCGCCGAGGCGAAGGCGGCGCTCGGTCAGGTCTGAGCGATGGGAAGCCGTGTGCTCGGTATCCGGTCGACTGCCACAGGGGGGCGTGCAGCGTCTGCCGCGGTTATCCAGCTCAAGTTTGACGTGGCGCATTTGCGAATACTGAACGCCACATCATTCTGAAACGATGCGGCGGCGTCCGGCCGGCGCACTCTCGCCGGATGGTTCATCATGGGAGGTGGAATGTCGATCCTCGAATTCGTCGAAGGCCCGATGTGGTACTTCGCCGCCACCGTGTTCCTGATCGGCGCCGTCTGGCGGGTGATCGGGTTGATCGGTATCGGCCGCAAGGCCGATCTCAGCACACCCAAGCATTCCGCATCCGCCGGCTTCATCAAGGGCAACCTGCGCCACTTCGTGCCGCGCCTCGCCTTCGCCGAGCGCACGTGGTTCCACATCGTCGCCGGCTACGCCTTCCATCTCGGACTTTTCGCAGTTCTGTTCTTCGCGGCGCCGCACGTCGAGTTCATCAAGGAGCGCATCACCGGCTTTGGCTGGCCGACCATGTCACGCACGTGGTTCATCATCGCCGCCGAGATCGCGTTCGCTGGCCTCATCGTGCTGTGGGTGCGGCGCATCGCCGATCCGGTCATGCGCCAGATCAGCGATGCCGACGACCACATCGGCACATGGCTCACGTTCCTCGTGATGCTGACGGGGTGCTTCGCGCTCGGCGAGACGAGTGCGGGATTGCGCGCCCTGCATATGGGCCTCGTCAATCTATGGCTGATCTACTTCCCGTTCAGCCGGCTCATGCACGCCTTCACGTTCGCCTTGAGCCGCGGCTACACGGGCGCAATCTACGGCCGCCGGGGGATCACGCCATGACAACAGCGACCATCACCGATGTTGCCGCGCCCGCCGGTGCTTCCACTGCAACCGCGGGCGGAACGCGCGCGGAAGCCGCCGTCGCCAAGTTCCTCGCCGTCACCGATGCCGCCGTCGCCTCCTATCTCGACTCCTGCGTGCATTGCGGCGAGTGCGCCGAGGCGTGCCACTTCTATCTCTCGACGCACGATCCCCGCTACACGCCGACCTATAAGCTGAAGCCGCTGGTGAAGGCCTACAAACGGCACAAGGCGCCGCTGTCGGGCATCATGCGCGCGGTCGGCCTCGCACCGACCGAGGTTACCTTCGAGGAACTCGAGGAGTGGTCGGTGCTCGTCTACGATTCGTGCAATATGTGCGGCCGCTGCACGCTCGTTTGTCCTATGGGCATCGATATCGCCGGCAGCGTGCGCAAGATGCGCGAAGGTTTCGTCGCCGCCGACCTCGCACCCGAGGGCCTGCGCTCGGCCGAGGCCAATGCGCTGCGCACCGGCAGCCCGATGAACATCACGCCCAAGGCGCTGCGCGCCGTGATCGCGCGTCAGGAGAAGGAAACGGGCATTCCCGTTGCCCTCGACAAGAAGGGCGCCGACTACATGGTGATCCTGTCCGCCATGGAGATCATGGGCTTCTCCGAGGTGATAGGCTCGCTCGCGAAGATCTTCGCCAAGGCCGGCATAGATCGGAAGAGCACACGTCTGAACTCCAGTCACTTAGGCATCTCG
>CALFEM010000093.1 GCA_937950105.1 uncultured Alphaproteobacteria bacterium
GAGGAGAGCCCGTTTTGCCGCTCCAGCGCATCGTCACCCGCAGCCTGCAGCGCTACTGGCGCCTTTCGCGCGGGTTGACGCTCGGGGCGCAGGGCGCCGTCATCGATGCCGAGGGCCGCTTTCTGCTGATCCGCCACACCTACCGGCCGGGCTGGCATTTCCCCGGCGGCGGCGTCGAGAAATCGGAGCCCGTGGAGTTGGCGCTGCAGCGGGAATTGTCCGAGGAAGCCGGCGTCGTGCTCGATGCCGAGCCCGACCTGTTCGGCCTCTACGCCAATTTCCGCTTCTTTCCGGGCGACCATATCGCGCTGTTCGTGGTGCGGCGCTGGCATCAGCCGGTGGCGCCGCGCCCCAATCGCGAAATCGCCGAGCACGGCTTCTTCGCCGCCGACGCGGTGCCGGAGACGACGCACGAATCGACGCGCGTGCGCATCGCCGAAATCCTCGGCCGCCAGCCGAAAAGCCCGCTGTGGTGAGGCGCCGCGCCCACCGATCCGCCGACTGGACCCACCCCGGCACGCGTGCTATTCGCCGCGCTTCCCGCTTGCCGGCTTCGGCCGCGCTCCAGCCCTGAGGTCCGGACATCTCCGAAATGCAGCCCCAGCCGTTCATCCGCCCTGTCGAAGCACGCGACATCGCGGCCATCAGCGCGCTGCACGCCGCCGCGTTCGGTCCCGGCCGCTATGCCCGCACCGCCTACCGTGTGCGTGAGGGCAGCGGCCTCTACACGCCGCATTGCCGCGCCGCGCATCTCGGCGCGAAACTGGTGGCCGCACTGCGCATGACGGAAATCGCCATCGGCGACGCGCGCGGTACGCTGCTGCTCGGCCCGGTGGCCATCGATCCCGAGGTTGCCGGCAAGGGCTATGGCCGCGCCCTCATCGCGCGGTCGATCGACGACGCCCGCGCCGCCGGTTTCCGCATGATCCTGCTGGTCGGCGATCTGCCCTACTACGAGCGCTTCGGCTTCGTGCGCGTGCCACCCGGCCAGATCACCCTGCCGGGCCCGGTCAACCCGGCGCGCCTGCTGGCGCTGGAACTGGCCGCGGGCTGCCTCGCCGGGTATCGGGGCGCCGTCAAGGCCATCAAGGGCTGAGCCGCATCAGCGCCGCCAGAACTCGGGCCGGAACAGCACCAGCACCGTGAACAGCTCGAGACGGCCGAGCAGCATCGCGAACGACAACACCCATTTGGCCGCCGCCGGCAGCGTCGAGAAGTTGCCGGCCGGGCCGACGATCTCGCCCAATCCCGGACCGACGTTGCCGATCGCCTGAGCCGCCGACGAGACGGCCGTGACGAGATCGAGCCCCATACCGGCCAGCACCACCGTGAACACGCCGACCGTGGCCATGTAGATCGCGAGGAAGGCGATGACGGAGAACGGCACGTCGTCCGGCAGCCGGCGGCCGTTGTACGACAGCGGCACGATCCGGCTCGGGCTGATCAGGTTGGTGAGGTGGCGCCGTGTCAGCAGACCGGCCACCTGGATGCGGTAGGTCTTGATGGCGCCCGCCGTCGAGCCCGAGCAGCCGCCCATGAACGTCAACAGGAAGAACAGGCCGACCGCGAAAGAGCCCCACGCCGTGTAGTCGGTGCTGGCGAAGCCAGTCGTTGTGACGACCGAGGTGACGTTGAAGGCGGCGAGTCGCATGGCGTCCGCCAGGCTCTTTTCATTGGTCAGCGACAGCCACATCGCAAGAATGAGCGTTACGACGACGAGGAACGAGACGAAGCCGCGCACCTGTTCGTCGTTCCACAGCGCCTTCGGCTCACCTCTCAGCGCGCGGAAGAGGATCAGGAACGGCATGGCGCCGAGCGCCATGAAAAGCGTGCCCGCCCACTCGATCGACGGTGACTGGAAAAATCCGAAACTCGCATCGTGCGTGGAAAATCCCCCCGTGGCGATGGTCGCGATCGAATGACAGATCGCATCGAACATGGTCATGCCGAGCAGCGCATAGACGAGCGCGCAGATCGCGATGAGACCGAAGTAGACCGCCGCCGTCGCGCCGACCAGCTCGAACGAGCGCGGCATGATCTTCTCGCTCTTGTCGGAGCTTTCGGCGTGGAACAACTGCATGCCGCCGACTCGCAGGAACGGCAGGATCAGGATCGCCATGACGATGATACCAGATCGGAAGAGCACA
>CALFEM010000094.1 GCA_937950105.1 uncultured Alphaproteobacteria bacterium
TACGAGATGCCTAAGTGACTGGAGTTCAGACGTGTGCTCTTCCGATCTAGCACCGTCATGTCGGCCATGCCGCCGTCGCCGTGGCGGGCGTCGATGTAATCGCGGAACAGGGCGTACTGCTCGCTGGTCGCCTTCGGCGCGATGTGGCGCGAAACCAGGTAGCGGCTGCGATCGGCAATGCGCCGCATGGTGCGGCCCGGCTCGAACTCGTCGACCAGCACGCGCACGGACACGCAGGCGTTGCAGCCCTCGCAATACGGCATGTAGGCGATGTTCTGGGAGCGGCGAAAACCGCCCTTCAGCAGGTTGTCGACGAGCAGCGCCGGCTTTTCGAAGGTCAGGTGGGTGAACAGCTTGCGCTCGAGCCGCCCCGCCAGATACGGACACGGCTGCGGGGCCGTGACGTAGAATTCGGGGAAATGCTTCTGCTGCTCGGTCATTTCCTCGCTCGATCCCTGCCGGCCGCGCGGTCGTGCGCCGGTCTGCGCGCAGGACATATCGATGATAAGGGACGGAACGGCGCACAATCAAGGCGCGAGCGCGGAGGAAACGCGAAACCGCCGCAAAATCCAGGGCGATCATTGAAGTGCCACAGCGCCGGGAGGGGCGGCAGGCGCCGAAGCGGTCGGTCCGCGGGCGCGCGCTATCCCTTGCCGCGCGTATCGGTATCGCCGTGGCGGGCGTTGACCTCGAGGAACTCGATAATCTCGCGGGCGACATCGACCCCGGTCGAGCGCTCGACGCCCTCGAGACCCGGCGACGAGTTCACCTCCATCACCATGGGTCCGCGGGTGGTGCGCAGCATGTCGACGCCGCACACGTTGAGGCCGATCGCGGCGGCCGAGCGCACGGCGATGTCGGCCTCGGCGTCCGTGAGGGTGGCTGGCTCGGCGTGCCCGCCCCGGTGCAGGTTGGAACGGAATTCGCCGGGCTTGCCGATCCGCTTCATGGCGGCGACCACCCGCCCGCCGATGACGAAGGCGCGGACGTCGGTCGCTTCGGCCTCGCGGATGAACTCCTGCACCAGAATGTCGACGTTGGCGGCCGAAAACGCCTCGATCACGGACTTGGCGGAGGCCTCGGTCTCGGCCAGAACGACGCCCATGCCCTGCGTGCCCTCGAGCAGCTTGATGACCACGGGGGTGCCACCGACTTCGCGGATCACGTCCTCGGCCTTGCGCGGCCCGTGCGCGAACGCCGTCACCGGCATGGCGACGCCCGCCCGCGCCAGCAGCTGCAGGGCACGCAGCTTGTCACGCGAGCGGCCGATGGCGACGCTTTCGTTGAGCGGATAGACGCCCTGCATCTCGAACTGGCGCAGCACGGCGAGGCCGTAGTGCGTGATCGAGGCGCCGATGCGCGGGATCACGGCATCGAACAGCGGCAGCTCGCCGCCGCCGTAGCGCAGGCGCGGCCGGTTCGCCGTGATGTTCATGTGCACGTGCAACGTGTTGACCACGTCGATCTGATGTCCGCGTTCGTGTGCGGCGGACACGATGCGCCGGTGCGAGTAGAGGCTCGGATTGCGGGCGAGCATGACGAAGCGCATGGGGCCGGACCTGGGTTGGCTGCGCGTGCTCGTGGGCCCGCGGACGACAAGGGCAGGAGCGCGCCCCCGTGGCGGCTCACTTAGTGCATCGCAGTGATACTGGAAAGGTGTGCCAATTCGGGAGGCAGCACCCGGAGCGTGCCCTGCGGCGCGCCAGTGACAGGGTGAAAGCGCAGCGAGCTGCCGGATGCATCACCGCAGCAGCAGCGAGTTGCGACCACACCATTTCTCGCACCGGGAGTATGCTGTTTCGCCGTCTGATTTCCCTGTTGTGCAGCCGCTCTCCCTGACCCATAAAGCGCCGGGAATGGCCCCCCATGCGGGGGCCTGCCAGAACCGTTTCCGGGCGCTCCGTGTGCGAATTGGAACGGCGCATGCATCGGTCGCGTGGTAGGGTGTGGTGCGATCCGGCGGTCGCAGTCGGGTGGGGATTGTTTCGAGACATGTTGTGCGTGTGGCGTAGCGTGGGGAGGACCCGGAGCCGCCTCGATACCGGCGTGCGAGGCGGCAGCGGTCAAGGCCGCCTGCGTGCTGCAACTGCGGTTGCCAGCGTCGCCGCACCCGTCGCCGCGCTGCTGGCTCTCGTCATCCTCCAGTTCGCCGCCGCCCGTCCGGTTCTTGCGGTCGATATCGCGCTCGTACCGCAGCCGGTGACGCGCACCATCCTCGCCCTCTACGACAGCCGGGCGGAGCCCGCCGAGAGCGATACGCGCATTCATCGCTTCGCCGAAATGCCGCTCAACCATCTCGGCTTCCGGCTCGTCTATCGCGACGTCAATCAGCCGCTGCCGGCGGCAGGCGAATTGACCGGGTATCGCGCGGTGCTCACGTGGCTGCTCGAGGATCTCGCGGAGCCGGGCAAGCTCGGCGCGTGGCTTGCCGAAACGCTTCCCGCCGCCGGTCTCCGTCACGTCGTGCTCGGCGAGGTGCTGCCGGGCGCGGCTCCCGCCGACAAGGCCGTTACCGAGAGCATCCTGCAGCGGCTGGGGCTCGTCGATGGCGACGCTTTCGTCGAGGTGACGCTCGGCGCCAGTGTCGCCAGCAGCGACGCGACCATGATCGGGTTCGAGCGCCCGCTCGACAAGGTCCTGCCGCCGTTTCCCGTCATGCTCGCGACCGGCGAGCAGACCAACGTGCACCTCGGATTGAAGATCCCGGATGCCGCCGCCGGCGAGCGTGACATCTCGGCCGTGGCGGTTACGGGGCCGGGCGGTGGCTTCGTCGCCGAGGCGTTCACCATCTATTACGAGCCCGACGCCGACCGGCTTGCCTGGATCGTCAACCCGTTCGCGTTCTTCGATCGCGCGCTCGGTGCCGAGCGTTTTCCGATTCCGGACGTCACCACGGTTGCCGGACGGCGCATCTATTTCAGTCACATCGACGGCGATGGCTGGAACAACCTCACCGAGGTCGAGGCCTTCAAGGCCGATGGGCTGCGCTCGTCCGAGGTGATCTGGCGCGAGGCGATTGCCGCCTATCCCGATCTGCCGGTTTCGGTCGGTCTCATCGGCTGCGATGTCGATGCGCAATACGGTGCGGAGGAGGCGTCGCGATCAGTGGCGCGGGCGCTGCTCGCGCTGCCGCAGGTCGAGGTGGCGAGTCACACTCACACCCATCCTTACAACTGGCAGTTCTTCGAGCGCTACGACCGCGCGGCCGAGGTCGCCAAGATCGATGCCTACGAGCGGCCCGAGCAGACGCTGCGGGAGCGGCTGAGCGAGCGCGTTCACCTGATCGCCGGCAAGCCGGCGCCGGTCACGCAGTCGAACAAATACGTCGCCGGCTCCGACGATCTGCCGCGCACCTACCTCAAGAACCCGTTCGATCTCGGCAGCGAGATTGCGGGCAGCCTGAGCATCGCCGAGTCGCTCGCGCCACCCGGCAAGAAGGCGCGCCTCATGCAGTGGAGCGGCGACACGTCACCGTTCGCCGGGGCCATCGCGGCGACGCGGCGGGCCGGCGCGCGCAACATCAACGGCGGCGACAGCCGGTTCGATCGCGAGTTTCCCTCGGTCGGCTATGTGCCGCCGATCGCGCGCAGCGTCGGCCGCGAGCGCCAGATCTATGCCGCCAACAGCAACGAGAACACCTACACCAACGACTGGACCGGGCCTTACTACGGCTTCTTCATGCTGGAAGAAACGCTGCGCAACACCGAGACGCCACGCCGTCTTAAGCCGTTCAACCTCTACTATCACATGTATTCCGGTGAGAAGCCGGCGGCTCTGGCGGCCGTGCGCCACTTTCTCAACCTTGCGCGCACTTCCCCGGTGGCTCCGATCGCCGCGTCCGACTATGCGGCCATCGCCGACGATTTCTTCGGCGTCGAGATCGAGCGCATCGATGCGGTGACCTTCGCCGTCGCCAATCGCGGTGCACTCGAAACCGTCCGCTTCGACGACGGCGAGAACCTCGCACTGGATGCGTCGCGCAGCAGCGGTGTGCTCGGGTCCGTGCGCCATGCCGGCGCGCTCTACGTGACGCTCGACCGGGCGGTGGAGCGCGCGGTCGTCGCGCTGGCGCCACGTATCGAGGTCGAGCAGAGGCCGCGCGATTCCCTGACACGTCCGCTTTTGCGCGACAGCCGCTGGCGCCTGTCACAGGCGAGCGGAGACGGCTGCAACTTCACCCTGCGCGCTGAAGGCTTCGGCGTCGGCGACATGCATTTCGAGACCGCACCGCGCCGCCGGTTCGACGTGACGGTGATGCGCGGAGACGATACCCTGACCGGCGTTTCGGCGGCGGCCGGCGGAGACGGCGTTCTGCATCTCACGCTGGCGGCGGACGCCATTGCGCCGGTCGAGTTGAGGTTCGCGTGCCATGACTGACGCGATTGCCCGCTACATGAGACCACAACTGCTCGTGATGATGGCGCTGTTCCTCGGCGCTGCCGTTGCCGGCGTGCTGTTGCTGCCGGGTGATGCCGAGCGCGTCGCCATGCTGGAGCGCGACGGCAGCAACGAGCGCGCCCTGCAAATCCTCGAAGCGCGCCATGCGGGCGGCGATCGCTCGCAGCGGACGCTCTACCAGCTCGAAAAGCTGCACGCGCACTTCGGCAACCTGCCGCGCGCCCGCGAGATGCTGGAGCAGCTGGCGGCGGCGCGCCCGCGCGATCATGTGCTGCAGCGCCGCCTCGTCGACTTCTACCGGTCGACACAGGACAGCGAGGCCTACCTCTCCGCGCTCAGCCGGTTCGTGTCGCGGCGCTACTCGGAAGCCGCGTGCCGCGAGCTGATCTCGGGTTTGCGGCTGATCGGCCACTTCGCACGCGAGCGCGAGGCCATCGAGCGCTGCCGTCTCAAGGGGTATCGCCGCGTCGACGACATCGTGCGCCTCGCCGAGCTCGAGGCAGCGAGCGGCAATACCAGGCAGGCGGCGAATCTGCTGCGCAAGGTCGACGATCTCGAGCGGCTGACCGGCGATCGCGAGCGGCTGACGTTGGCGCAGCTGCTGGTGGCGAGCGGCGAGCGGGCCGACGCCGTGCGCCGCGGCGTGCGCTGGGTGAAGGCAGCCGATGCCCAGCCGTTCGCCGCTTCGCTGCTCGCCGCGCTCACCCGGCGCGGTGGCTCGGACGTGGCGCTCGACATCGCGCGCCAGGCCGGCCGGCTCGGCGACGGCGTCTCGCTGAGCGTCGCCGAAATCATGCTGGAGCGTGACCAGACCAGTGCGGCGCAGGCCTATCTGCGCGGCTGGCTGCAGCATGCCGCACTGGTCGACCGCGATTTGACCGAGCGGTTCATCGCTGTCGCACTCGACGCCGAGGATCCCGACCTGGCGCTCACGGCGGCGCGTTCGTATGGCATCGAGCGCATTTCGGAACCGCAACTGGTCGCCATGGCCGAAGCCCTCGGCGCGCTCGGCAAGCGCGACGCGTTCGAAAGCGTGAAGACCGTGCTCTCGGCCAACGCCATCGTCGCGCACCCGCTGCTCGCGGCGATGGTCGAGCTGAACCGGGGCGCATCGCAGTCATCGCGCGACATGTTGAGCAAGGTGTCGGCCGATGCCCTCGACCGTTGGCGGTTGGCGCTGTGGGCGCGTCTGATGCGTGACACCGGCAACCAGCAGGTCGTCGACACGAAGCTGCGCGAACTCGGCGTGACGACGGCGGCGTTGCCGCGCATCGAGCGGCGGCGAACGCGCCGCGCCGTGCGTCTGGCCGCCGATCTGCGCAAGGTCGCAGAGGCCCGCAAGGCGGCGGCGATCGAGCAAAGGACCGAGGCGGTGCTGGTGCAGAAGCGCCCGCGCAAGCCGCACATTCTGAGATTGGCACAGATGAAGCGCGTGAAGAGCGTGCGGGTCCGTCACTCGTCGCATCGGCCGGGCGGTCTCGCCGGGCGCCCGCCCCCCATATCGCGACCTCTCGCCCAGGCCGCACCCAAGAGTTGACCCCGCCGCTCGCGAACGTGCGCGGGCGCCGCACCAGCCGTGTGTATTGGAGTATCGTTTGGATCGTCCCGCCGCACCGTCCCTGGCGACGGAGCCCAGCAAGGAACCCGCTGCGGGCGACGGCCTGCCGCTGCTGCCGCCGTTGACGGCACTGGCGGAGCTCGCCTTCGCCTTCGCGCTCATTTTCGGCATCGACTGGCTGTACCCGCAGCTCGCTGTTCTCGACATGCAGCCGCATCCGTTCTGGATTCCGGTGCTCATGCTCGGTCTGCAGTACGGTACCGTCAGCGGGCTGGTCGCGGCCGGCGCGGCCATCGCGGCGACGCTGTTCGGCGGTCTGCCGGAAGCCGGAATCGGCGAGAACCATTTCGCCTATTTCCTGCGCGTCTGGGGCCAGCCGATCCTGTGGATCGCCATGGCACTGCTGGTCGGCCAGTTTCGCATGCGCCAGATCGCAGCCAAGCAGGAGCTGCGCCGCCTGAGCGAAGCGCTCGTGCGCCAGCGTGACGACCTCGCCCGCCACGCGACGGGCTTGCGCGATCGCTGCGCGCTGCTGGAGCGCGAGCTGGCGGCGCGCCGCGATCATCCTCCCCAGCGTGCGCTGGCACTCGTCGCACGGCTGGCGGCGAGCGAGCCGGCGGCGTGGCGGAGCGTGCCGCTGTCCGAGATCGTCGACGCGCTGTTTCCCGGCGCGCGCGCCCGCCTCTATCTGGTGCGCGGCGGTGATCTCGTCGAGCAGACGGACGACGGCGAACGAGCTGGCGCGATAGAGGGCGCGCCACGATTGAGCGCGGCGCATCCGCTCGCCAAGGCGCTGCTTGCCGATGGCAAAGCTCGCAGTGTTCTCGATCCGGCGGGCGAAAAGCTGCTCGATGGGCTCGGGCTCGCCGCCGTTCCGGTCCGTAAAGCCGGAGAGCGGGGCATCGCCGGTCTGGTGATCCTCGAGCGGGCCGCCTCGGGCGCGCTCACGGCCGATGGCATCGCGGCACTCGATTACGTCGCGGGTCTTCTCGCCGCACGCCTGCAGGAACCGCCGACCGCTGGCTCCACAGCGGATCACGGGCCGGACCGGTTGCGTACGATCACGCTGTTGCCGCGCCTCACCGATCGCCTCGCAGCGCAGGCGTCCCGTGAAGCAACTGATGCGGATCGGCCGCTCGACGACGAAGCCCGCGAGCAGGCCATCGCCCACGGGAGCGGGCGCGGTTCGGCGCCAGCGGCGGAGTGCTAGATGGCCTCCACCACGGCAACGCATACGCTCGGCGATCTCATCGCGCGGCCGTCGCAGCCCGACGATGCACCGGCGGTTGCGCCGACAATCGCGACGGTCGACGGGTTCGACGTCACGCTCGTCGTTGCCAGCGCTGGCGTCGAGAGCCTGCTGCTGATGCTCGCCATGCGCGGCACTGTTGCGCTGCCGCTGGCGCTGGTCCTGCATGTCGCGGTAGTCGCAACGCTCGCCGTGTTCCTGTTGCGGCGGCGACGCGAAGGTCACGATTTGACGGCACCACTGCTGGCGCTGCTCGCAGTGATGGCGAGCGGACCGATCGGCGCTCTGGCCATGCTGCCGGCGTTGATGGCGATGCGCCGCCCGACCATACCCTCCGGACTTCTCGCGCAGTGGTACGAGCGCATCAGCCTGTCGACAAGCATCGAGACCGAGACGTGGCTAGCCGATCGCGTTGCCGCCAATCGCACCAAGATCGGAAGAGCACACGTCTGAACTCCAGTCACTTAGGCATCTC
>CALFEM010000095.1 GCA_937950105.1 uncultured Alphaproteobacteria bacterium
CCAGAGGGGCACTCTGGGCCCGCGCATCCGCCTGGACGCCCACCCCCATGACCAGGAGTCCGAGCACGACCAGACGGGTGAAGGGGGGAGTCGACGGGGCCAAGCACATGCCTTCGCAACCGCAAGGCCCGTGCCACGCAACAAACCTGCGTCGGCATGGTGCGTCGCGCCATTTTTGCTGCAATGCAAAAAGCCTCTTGCAGCGGGCTGGCGAGGCGCATAAGTTCCGCCTCGCAGCGAGTTGGCCTCGCCACTCGCTGTCTTTCTTGGACGTTTCCTCCCTAAACTTGGCGGTGCCTTCGGGCACCGCCTTTCTTTTTTCTGGCAAGACGTAGAATAAATTTCTCCAAATGGAGAAAAATCTTCTACGCCATGTTGCGCTGCATCATGCCCGGAGGAAGGACCAGTCCGTCCTGGCCAGATGGCCCATCAGGGCCGTCAGGTCCCGCGCCAGGGGCAGCAGCCCGGCGCTCCGCTCGATATGGGCCTCATCCATGTAGAGCGACCGCGCGATCTCGATCTGCAGGGCATGCACGGCGTCGCGCGGGCGGCCGTAATGGCGCGTCACATAGCCCCCGGCATAGGGCTCGTTGCGCCGGACGCGATAGCCGAGGCCGAGCAGCACCTCCTCCACCAGCCGCGTCGCGCGCGGGGCGCAGGCGGTGCCATGGGCATCGCCCAGCACAAAATCGGGTGGGTTGGCGATCTGGGCCGGGTGGGCCGGCATGGAATGGCAGTCGATCAGCAGGCAGAAGCCGAAGCGGGCCCGGGTTTCCGCCAGGAGCTGGGCCAGCGCGGCGTGATACGGCTCCCAGCAGCGGCGGACCCGCTCCTCCGCCTCGGCGAAGGTGAGGCGGCGGCGATAGACCGTCTCCCCGGTCGCGACGATGCGCGCGATGGTGCCGAGCCCGCCGACGACGCGCACCGAGTGGGCGTTGGCGTAGTCCGGCAGCGGCTCGCGGATCAGCTGCGGGTCGAGTTCGTAGGGCTCGCGGTTGAGATCGAGGTAGGCACGCGGAAAGCGCGCGGCGATCAGCGGCGCGCCAAGCGTGGTCACCGTCGCGAACAGCTCGTCGACGTAGCAATCCTCCGATCGGCGCAGCGAGATGGCGTCGAGGCGCGACTGGCGCAGGAAATGGCGCGGGTAGATGCGCCCCGAGTGCGGCGAGCAGAACACGAACGGCGACGTCTGCCGCAATGGTTCAGCGACCACGAACGGCGGCGACAGCTCGGTCGAGATGGCGGTAAGCTCGCGCTCGGGCATTCTAAGGTGCCGATCTCGGTGTTTGTTGGCTGGAGGCTCGAGGGCCGGTCCGCATCCCGGACGGCGCGCCACTCTGCCACCGCCGCCGCACGAAGTCGATGCGCCGCCGATGCCGGCAGGGGACAACTGCGGAATTATGCACGCCCGCCCGCCTCTTCATCCTCCATTTACCATCCTCGCGACAGATTCATGATCGACGCTGACCGCAGCTGACGTTGCTTCCACAAAGAGATAGTTTCGATCCTCATGACAGTACAACCCTCGCGTTTGCCGATGCGCCGCATCCTTCTCGCCGAAGACGATGATTCCATGCGTGGATTTCTCGAGCGGGCGCTCGTGCGAGCCGGCTTCGAGGTCGCGAGCTTCGCCAATGGTGTCGATGCGCTGGAGCAGCTGAAGCAGGAGCCGTTCACGCTGCTGCTGACCGATATCGTGATGCCGCGCATGGACGGCATCGAGCTGGCGCGCAAGGCGAGTGAACTCGATCCGGAACTGAAGATCATGTTCATCACCGGCTTCGCGGCCGTGGTGCTCAACAGCGAACTCGCCTCCCGGCGCGAGACACGCGTGCTGTCGAAGCCCTTCCACCTCAAGGATCTCGTGCGCGAGGTCGAGCGCGTTCTGGCGGCCTGAAAGGACTGGCCGGCGTGCTGCGACCAGGAGGCCGTCGCGAGGCCGGGCCGCCGCCTGCGACGCCGAAGGCAAAAACCTGTGACGGGTGTCTTGCCCTCGTAGCGCATTGCCGATATAGGGATCGCCTCGCCGCCTGATGGCGGGAATGACCGGGCACTTAGCTCAGCGGTAGAGCACTACCTTGACATGGTAGGGGTCAGAGGTTCGATCCCTCTAGTGCCCACCATCCTCCCCGGATGGTTTCCGATCATGCGACAACCAGAATCCGATTGTCCGTGCGAGCAGCGCCCAACAGGTTCGCTGCGCGGTACCATTGCCCTCAGCGCGTTGTCGGCTGCAACTGCGCGGGGGTGTCGCCGGTACGGCCGCCGGCAAGTTCGGCCTTGAGCGGGGCAGGCTTGGCCGCCTGCAACCCTTGCGCGGCCAGCGCCTGGCTGGCGGCGAAGCTCGCCTTCAGGGCATCGGCGAGCGTCGATCCGAGGCACTGGTAGGACGTGTCGTTCTGATGGAACAGGTCCGCCGACAGCAGGTCTTCGACCTTGTACTGCGCCGAGTTCACCAGATGCGCCATCAGCTCGTAGCGGCGGAACACCGGAACCATGTAGCGGGCGCCGACCTGACGCACGACCTGGAGGAAGTCCTTGTAGCCGACCACCGTGGCGGCTTTCGGGTAATACTGCTGGTCGAGCAGGATGAGGTCGGCCCCAGAGGCGCGTATGCGCTCGATGCCGGCCACCAGATCAGCTTCGAAACGCGCCCTGTCGACGTTGCGAATGGCGTCGTTCACACCGGTTTGCAGGATCACCAGCGTCGGCTTGCCGGCGAGCGCATCGGTGTCGAGACGCGCCATCATGTCGGTCAGGAGCTGCCCACCCTTGCCGCGATTGGTCACGGCGAGATCGAGGCCCGGGAAGCGCTCGCGCAGCGCCGCTTCGAGGCGGGCGGGATAGGTGTGCGCCGAGGAAGAAGCGCCGGCGCCCTCGGTGCTCGACGAGCCGAGTGCGACGATGCGGACAGGAGCGCCAGCGGCGATGGCGCGGCAGAGCACCGGCAGCGGCGCCTCGAGCGTCAGGACCTCGGCCGGCGCGCGGCAATGAGCAGGTCGCGCCTCGCCGAGGCCGGGAGTAGCCGCAGCCGCCAAGGCGACGACAGACGCGAGGACGAGGCCCGACCAGCTACAGAGCTTGCGTGCATGCGATCTCGCACGCGATCCGCCGCCTTCTGCCGCTCCGACAGCCACCATCCCGCAAACCCCATTACGCCTACGCCGACGACATTTACCGCGACCTGCACCGGCCAGTGCGTGCCCGCCTCCTCGAAGGCGATCCAACCGAGCAGCGACAACAATATCCCGAGTGAGAAAATCTCGAGTGAATGCCGCCCAAGTCGCGAAACGCTGCGGGCGAGTGAGCCTTGCAGCCATGCCGCACGCGGCGCGATCACAGAGTAGGCGATGTAACCGAGCGCTATCACGTGCGCAACCCGCCACACGGACACGTTTGTTTTATCGATCTTTCCGAGCAGGTCTGCTGGCAGCGGACCAAGCGTCTCGAGGCCGGTTATGCGAGCCCACGGCGCTGCGTAGAGCAATGCTGCGACGACGTAGGCAACGGCGAGGCAGAGCAGCAGCGGCTGCGAACGCTGCAACTGCCCCCGCCGCACGGCAATTGCCGCTGCCGCGCCGATGGCCATGACGAGCTGCCATGCGAACGGATTGAAGAACCATGTCTTGTCGCCTCCAGCGAGCGGCAGGTTGAGCCAGCCACTCATCAGCCAGATCGCCGCCGAGACGGCGAGCCCGAGCCGCAGATTATGCCGCAGCAGCAGGAAGATCATCGGAAACGCCGTCATCAGGATGATGTAGAGCGGCAGGATGTTGAACAGGTTCGGCTGCAGGATCAGCAGCGCCGCCGACAGGATCGCGACCGCCGGATCGGTGGCGAAGCGCTCGACGCCGATGCCGCCCGTATAACGGTCCGTGCCGAAGGCGTGCGAAGCGGCGAACAGGACGATGATCGCGGCCGCGAGGCAGGCGAGGTGCCAGAGATAGATCTGCCAGACGCGCAGGCCGACCTTCTCGACACCGGGCGCCGGGTCGTCGGCGGCCAGTTTGCCGCCGTAGGCAAGGACTGCGGAGTATCCCGCCAGCAGCACGAAGACTTCGGAGATCGGAAGAGCGTCGTGTAGGGAAAGAGTGTAGATCTCGGTGGTCG